>NZ_JANSHJ010000054.1:0-5681 GCF_047502615.1 Synechococcus sp. W60.3
TTCTCTCCTTCCTCTTGAATACCTGTACCCTATTTTAAATTAAAAGGCTGTACTTATTTCCACGCCCAGCAGGCGGTGGAGAAATCGCTCAAGGCGGTCTTGTTCCTGCAACAGATCGAGTTCGAGCGCACACACGATCTGGTCAAGCTGGCGCGCCTGTTAGCGAATCGCGGCGTGACGCTGCCAGTCACGGAAAGCCAACTGCGCCGGCTGAACCCTTTTGCCGTCGCCTTCCGCTACGACGATTTGGAAATCACGCTCGCCTCTGACGATGATCTGACGAGCGTGGTTGCCCGGATGTGCCACTGGGCGAAGGAACAGATCAGCGCAGCAACAGAATGCGAGGAAAGCGATGGCCCGGACTACCATTGACCGCTTGATCATCAACTCTCCCTACGAGGAGCCGAAGAAGCACTGGCGCTACGATCGCGAGACGCGTACGTTCGAACTGGTTGAAGGGCGGCGGCCAGCGGGTTACGTGGTAGCGACTCCCGGTTCCAAATCTTTCGACGATCCGGGCATCTTCGTTGAAATCCCGCTTGTCAACCAGATCCGCCCGCGCGTCAAAGCCTGGCTCGAGGCAGGCTATCCCGGGATCACCAGCATCACCAGGCGGCTCTTGGCGCACTGGCATGACCCGGAGGAGTTCGACAGACGTCGCTTTTTCTTCTGTCAATTGGAAGCCGTCGAGACGCTCATTTGGCTGACCGAGGCGCCTGCTGCCGAGCGGGTGGGCATTGAGATCCCGGGAGACGGCGGGGACTTTGATCGGCGGTGCTGCAAGATGGCCACCGGCACGGGCAAGACCATCGTCATGGCGATGGTGATTGCCTGGCACATCCTTAACAAAGTGGCCAACCCCCAAGATGCCCGCTTTTCGAAGAACGTGCTGGTCGTTGCCCCCGGTCTGACGGTCAAGAAACGGCTGGCGGTGCTGGAGCCCGCGGGCGCCGGTAACTATTACGAAGCGTTCGACATTGTGCCGTCCACGCTGCTCGACAAGCTGCGGCAGGGGCGGGTGCTGGTCCGCAACTGGCATGCCCTGGCCTGGGAGAGCGAAGAGCAGATCAAAAAGCGGAAGAGCGTGGACAAACGCGGCGCGAAGAGCGATGAAGCCTATACGCGCGAGGTGCTGGGCGAGATGGCCAACGCGCACAACCTGCTGGTCATCAACGACGAGGCGCACCACGCCTGGCGCGTCAACTGGGAAGCCGAAGGCAAGTACCTGCGCCAGCGTGATTTAAAAGACAGCGCCCAAGAAGCGACGGTGTGGGTTGGAGGCCTGGATCGGCTGCACCGTTCGCGCGGCATTCTCACCTGTTACGACTTCTCCGCCACCCCCTTCGCGCCCTCGGGAAAGAAGAGCAGTGAAGAGGCGCTCTTTGGCTGGATCGTCAGCGACTTCGGGCTGAACGACGCCATCGAATCGGGGCTGGTCAAGACCCCGCGCGTTGTAGTGCGTGACGACGCTGTGCCCAATGCCAAAACCTACAAGTCCCGTCTATACCACATCTACAACGACCCGGAGGTGAAAGACGACCTCAACCGACGCGCCAATCCCGAAGAGCTGCTGCCGGATCTGGTGCTGAACGCCTACTACCTGCTGGGCTACGACTGGCGGGAGACGTGGAAGGCCTGGAAAGCAGCCGACCTGCCCACGCCGCCTGTGATGATCACTGTCTGTAACCGCACTGAGACGGCAGCGCGGGTCAAGCACGCCTTCGAATCACGGCGCATTCCCATTGACGAGCTGTGTAACTCGGAGGGAATCTTGCACATCGACTCGAAGGTGCTAGAAGAGGCTGAGGCAAAGGAAGAGTCCACTGCAGTGGTGGAAGCTTCAGACGAGGCCGATGATGGAGAAGAGGAGGACGTACCGGTCGAATGCCGGCTGACCAAAGCAGAGCAGGCGGAACGTTTGCGAAAGATCGTAGATACGGTGGGCCAGGTGGGGCAGCCCGGCGAGAAAATCCAGAACGTCATTTCCGTTGGGATGCTCAGTGAGGGCTGGGATGCCAAGACGGTGACGCACATTATGGGGCTGCGGGCCTTCACTTCCCAACTTCTGTGCGAGCAGGTCGTGGGCCGGGGCCTGCGCCGCACATCCTACGAGATCAACCCACAAACGGGGCTGCTTGAGCCCGAATACGTCAATATCTTCGGCGTGCCTTTTACTTTCTTGCCGCACGAGGATAGCGGAGATGGCCCGCCGCCCCCGCCAACGCCCAAGACCGCCGTAGAACCGGACCCGGCCAAAGCGGAGTTTGAGATCCGCTGGCCGAATGTGGTGCGCATCGAGCGCTTACTTCAGCCAACGTTGACTCTCGATTGGTCAAAGGTGCAGCCATTGGAACTAGACGCGGCTCAGACGCCGCAAGTGGCAGAACTGGCACCAATTCTCGAAGGCAAGCCCGACGTAAACCAGATCAGCCGTATCGAACTGGAGAAGTTGGCGCGAGAGTTTCGCACGCAGCGCATCATCTTCGAAACTGCCCGCAATGTGTTCGATCAGGTAAGGCAAAGCTGGAGAGGCAGTCGCGAAATCTTGCTGGCGCAGTTGGTGCGGATTGTCGAGCAGTTCATTCGCTCTGACCGGATTTTGATCTCCCCACCTCTTTTTTATCAGGACGAACTGCGCCGTCGGCTGATCATCACCCTCAACCTGTCACGAGTTGTGCAACATGTCTGCGAGGCGGTGCGGCAGGAGAACACTGAGAAACTTGTGCCAGTCTTCGATCGCGACCACCCGATCCGCTCGACGGGCCAAATGCGCACCTGGTACACCAGCAAACCTTGTGAACGCACGCGCAAGTCGCACATCAACGTCTGCGTCTACGACAGCACGTGGGAGGCGTCGGATGCTTTCGTATTGGACAATAGCAGTGCCGTGAGCGCCTGGGCGAAGAACGACCATCTGGGCTTCGAAGTCCTGTACCTGTATCGCGGCGTGGTGCGGAAGTATCGGCCAGATTTTCTTGTGCGCCTGGCCAACGGCGACATGCTCATTCTGGAAACAAAGGGACAGGACACCGAACTAGACCGGGTGAAGCGGCGCTATCTGGACGAGTGGGTGCAAGCCGTCAATGCCCATGGCGCGTTCGGTCGCTGGCGGTGGAAGGTGGCACGTTACCCGGGCGAGATACGAGACACTTTGCTGCAAAGCTAGGAGCAGCAGGGCTCATGGTGGAGTACCGGATCCCGAAAAGTCTGCCCGGGGCTCCTGGCTTCATCTGAAGGCGGGGGATACCCCACCGTCTATACCGTGGGGAGGGATAGCGCCTAGCGCGATGATCAGCTAGAATCTTTCTTTTCCACCAGCAGCCTACCTGACTAACGAAATGGTTGCTTCGTCGATCCCTAACTCCCCTCTCCCAGAGGGAGAGGGGTTGGGGGCGTCAGCGGCGCGGAGCGCTTTGGAGACATCTCCATTAATTTGACTATAAGATTACAGCTTTCGCGTTCGGCTTCTCACTAGGCTAAGAGTAGTCTCAAAGCCGTTTTGCAGCAGGTGACCCATGTCCAAGGCAAAGATAGCGCTGGACTTTCAGGCGCGGATCCCGAGAGGCTATCTTAACCTGATGGGCTATGTAGACGAGTCGGAAGTCAATGGGCCGGGCCGGCGCGCTGTGGTCTGGGTGCAGGGCTGCCTGCGAGAGTGCCCGGGCTGCTTCAACCCTACTTCTTGGCCGTTTGAGGTCAACCAACTGGTGAAGATCACCGACCTGGCCGAGCAAATCCTCAGCAACCCCAGAAACGAGGGGGTGACCTTCTCGGGAGGGGAGCCCTTCTGGCAGGCTCCTGCCCTGGCCAGCTTGGCGCGGCTCCTGAAAGCGAAAGGGCTGACGGTGATGGCCTTCAGTGGATTCACGCTGGAAGAGTTGCGATCCCCCCAGGCTCCTCCCGGCGCCCAGGAGCTGCTGCAAGAGCTGGATATTTTGGTGGACGGGCCCTACCTGCAATCCCAGGCCATTCACTCCCCCCACTCGCTGGTCTCTTCCCGCAACCAGCGGGTGCACGTCTTCAACCCCGCCTTGCAAAACCAGCTTAATTGGGCCAGTGACCAGGTGGAAATTCATATCCTCAAAGATGGAACCCGCATCGTTACCGGCTACGGCAGCCAGTTTCTCCTCGACGAGGCAGGCTCTTGAACTGCAGTGATCCTTTATCCTACACCTGCAGCGGTTCCCTGAGACAAGCGGGCAGTTGCCAGCACATCTCCAGCCAGTTTTTTAGCTCTTCCGGTTGGCCCATGAGGCTCATTTCCACCAGCAGAATGGCGGCTCGGTCGGCGGCTCCTTTGGATCCCAGCCGAATCAGGGCAGACAGGCTTTCTTCCCGCCAGCAGACGGATACCCCCTGCCGGATTAGAGCCCGGGCTGCCAGGGCAATGCAGGAGGGTGGCACCTGGATATCTCGCCGCTCGTAATCGACAGTAGGCAGCATGAACGGCAACCCAAATCTTTATTATGTTTTAATCTTCTTCCCTTTTCGCTTGTCTGTCACGAGTCTTTGCAAAGTATGAAGTAATCTTTTGTAAACTTTGTAGAGAACTCGACATCGTTGAGAACAGTGGGCGAGCAAGCGCGGGATCTCTCGCGGGATCCCTGGAGAAAACTTAAAAGATAGCGGCGATTTCTCGGCCTCATTTCCCCACAGCCGCGAGAATGGCTGCATGCGCAGGAGATGGGGAGATGCGAGCAGAAGGTTGGGAAAGGCGAGTTGGTCGCTGGTTGCCCAAGGCCACCCTTGCCGGAGCCGTATTGATCCTAGTGGCGATGGGCAGGCCGCTGCGACTGGTGGGCAATGGAGAAAATATGGTGGTGTTCACCTGGGGAGGGGGGGTGAGCCCGATGGCTTTGCAGCCTGGTCTCCATTGGGTGCCGCCCTTTGTCTCGCGCACGGTTACCTTCGATGTGAAAACCCAAGCTCTGACCTGGAAAGACAACGACCCGACCGCCTACGCACCGCGGCTGGTGGCCCTTTCTCAGGATGGGCAGCAGATTGCGGCTGAGGCGACGCTGCAGTTTCGCATTGTGGACGCCCCCAAGGTCTATACGCAACTGGGGGAAAATTACCTGGATCGCATCGCCCCCATCGTCCGGTCGGTCATTCTGAATGAGACCAGCGGCTTTTCCGCCCAGGCTCTGTATTCCACGGAGCGCCCGCTGCTGCAAGGACAAATTCGGGAACGGGTGGCTCTTCTGCTGAAGGAATACGGCATCGAGGTTTTGGATTTTCTGCTGCGGGATGTGGATTTCGATCCTGATTTCGTAGCGGCCATTGAGGCAAAAACCATTGCCGAAAATCAACTGGCGCAAAAGCAATTTGAGATCGAGCAGGCCCGCCAAGATGCCCGCGCCATCATTTCTCAAGCGGAGGCAGAAGCCGGTCAATTGAGAGCCAAAGCACAGGCCCTCACCCAAAATCCGCAGTACCTAGAGGTGGTCAAAGCCGCGGTACTGGGATCCCGTCTGGAAACTTTGATCACCAAATAACTCAACAGGAAATCAATCCTTTTAGCCTGTCCCCAATTTCCTCAGCTCTTCTCACCGACCCTAAAACGGGAGCAGCCGCCATGTATCCAACAGGAGAAGCACCCCACAGCAGAGCCGGTTGGCTGACCGCGGGAGGGATCGCCGTCTTGGCGGCCCTGGGAGTGCTCCGCGCTTGCCTGTACGTCA
>NZ_JANSHJ010000055.1:0-5680 GCF_047502615.1 Synechococcus sp. W60.3
CGGGCTTTTCCGCCCCGCACTCAAGTGCGGGGCTACCAAGCTATCCTTTTGTGTGCAAAGTCAGCCAAGGAAGGGCTTGTTCAGGCAAAGATCGCCTGTCCTCCCAGGTTGACCGCCTCGGATTTCACAAGCCACGGCTTGCTTTTCCCTCTTCTACTGCCCCAGGGACTGCAGCCAGCCGATGAGAGTAGTGCCAGACAAGGCTTCAAACAGGATCAGGGCAACAAAACCGATCATCGCCAAACGCCCGTTCAAGCGCTCTGCATAGTCGGTGAAGCCCACCCGCGGAACGGTGTCCACGTACATCTCCGGCTCGATGGCGTAGTTGTTGAGGCGGCCACCTTCTTCGACTACGACGGAGCGATATCTGCTCATAGGATTCTCCTTGCTTTTTCTCTACTAGCGTAGCGCGCTCTACATAGGACTGTAAAGTTTTGTTTACAACTTTGTTCACCCCCGCAACAAGCCGACACTGACTAGGCTAGGAAGAGTTTGTAGGCCGGATTGTGGCTTTCGTCCCAGTAGCGATAGTTCAGGGTATCCAGAAAGCGCTGCCAGGCGGGCATTTCCGAGGTGGGCACTTGCATGCCGATGAGGACGCGACCGTAGTCGGCGCCGTTGTTGCGGTAGTGAAAGAGGCTGATGTTCCAGTTGGGGCTCATGCAAGACAAGAACTGCATCAGGGCCCCGGGCCGCTCCGGGAACTCGAAGCGGTAGAGCAGCTCGTTCTCGGCCAGGGGGGAGCGCCCCCCCACCATGTGGCGTAGATGCAGCTTGGCCAGCTCGTCGTCGGTGAGATCCAAGGTCTTAAAGCCAGCCCGCTCCAGATCTAGGGCCGCTGCCTGGGCATCGGCCCGATCCCGCACCTGTAGGCCGACAAAGATGTGAGCTTCGTGGGTATCGGCAATGCGGTAGTTGAACTCGGTGAGGTTGCGCTGGCCGATGTGGGCGCAGAACCGACGCAGGCTGCCCCGCTCTTCGGGGATGGTGACGGCGAAAATGGCCTCCCGCTGTTCGCCGATCTCGGCTCGCTCGGCCACAAAGCGCAGGCGGTCGAAGTTCATATTGGCCCCGCTGGCCACCGCCACCAGGGTCTGTCCCTGGATGCCGGTGCGGCTGACGTAGGCTTTGAGGCCGGCAATGGCCAAGGCGCCGGCGGGCTCCAAAATAGAGCGGGTATCTTCAAAGACATCCTTGATGGCGGCACAGGTGTCGTCGGTGCTCACCAAGAGGATCTCGTCCACGTACTGCTGACAGAGGCGGAAGGTTTCTTCCCCCACCTCTCGCACCGCCACCCCATCAGCAAACAGGCCTACCTGAGAGAGGCGCACCCTTCGGCCAGCTCGTAGGGAGCGGTACATGGCGTCGGCGTCCAGCGGTTCTACCCCAATGATTTTGATCTCCGGGCGCAGGCGCTTGACGTAGGCGGCGATGCCCGAGATCAGGCCGCCCCCGCCGACGGCGACGAAGATGGCGTGGATGGGCTGTTGAGACTGGCGCAGGATCTCCATGCCGATGGTGCCCTGGCCAGCGATCACCAGGGGATCGTCGAACGGATGGATGAAGGTCAAACCTTTCTCGGCTTCCAGTTGCCGCGCGTGAGCATAGGCATCGTCAAAGGTGTCGCCGTGCAAGACCACCTGGGCCCCCCGCGCCCGCACCGCGTCTATCTTCACCTGGGGGGTGGTGACGGGCATCACGATGACCGCGTGGGTGCCCAGCCGCTGCGCTGCCAGGGCTACCCCTTGGGCGTGGTTGCCCGCAGAGGCCGCGATCACCCCTTGCGCCAGTTGCTCCGGAGGCAGGTGGGCCATCTTGTTGTAGGCCCCCCGCAGCTTAAAGGAGAAAACCGGCTGCAGATCTTCCCGCTTGAGCCAGACCTGGTTGTTCAGGCGGCGGGAGAGGTTAAAAGCCGGCTCCAGGGGGGTTTCTTGGGCGACGTCGTAAACGCGAGCCGTGAGGATCTGAACAAGATAGTCACAATACATCGGGATGTATCGACGTCGATAGGGTTGAAAAATGTCGAAAAACGTTGCTCCCGGTGGTGCGGGCTGCTCAAACGGGCAATGGATATTATCCCAGGGATCCAACCCTTCTCAAACGAGGGGGGCTTGGGGATAATAGCAGGGGCAATGGGAGAAAAAGCGATGTCGGCGCAGGAAAAGTTGAAGGCGCTGCTGGAGGGCCAGCCGGTGGCCAGCTTGGCGGTGCTGGATCACGGATCCCCGGCGGTATCGTTGGTGCCCTTCGTGGTGCAGTGGGATCCCTTGCGCTTTGCCATTGTCATCAGCGACCTTTCTTCCCACACCCAGGCTTTGCGGGCGGATCCGCGAGCCAGCCTGCTCATCCACGAGCCGCCCACGCCGGGGGATCCCCGCAGCAACCACGCTTTGCCGCGGGTGATGGTGAGCGGAAAAGCCCAGTTCCTCAGCCGCAAGGAAGCGCAAGCCCAGGGGTTCGAGGCTCTTTATCGCGCCAAGTACGAGATTGCCGAGATGATCCTGGGCCTAGCGGACTTCCACTTCTGCCAGATCACCCCCACCGGCGGCAGCTTCATTCAGGGGTTTGGCCAGGCCTTCCGGCTGAGCGGCCCCAACCTGGATCAACTGGAGCACCTCGGTCGCTCTTAGGCGGGAGAACCCAGACCTTCCTCCTCGCGGGAGTTGCTAGGGGATCCCGAGCTCAGGTTTTCGGGTGGGATCCCGGATCCAAGCCAGCAGCAGCGGGTTGACCAGCTCCGGGGCCTCGTCTTGGGGGCAGTGGCCAACTCCCGGCAGGGGGATGAACCCCACCACGCAGGGGAACTCGGCCAAGGCCCGCCCCAAAGCAATGGGCTCCCAGGGATCCACCTCTCCCCAGAGGATGAGGACGGGGCAGGTGACCTGGGGCAGGAGATCCTCGGCCAAGGGCCCCTGGGAGTAGCGCACAAAGGCCAAGAACACCTCTGCCGCTCCCGGATCGAGGGCCGGTCGCAGCAAAAGCTGCACCAGGTCTTCCGTAACCGCTTCCTTGCGCCCATACGCTTGGAGGAGGATGTTGCGAATGGCCCAGGGCTGGGCTATCTGGGCAAAGAAAAACCGGCTGAAGGGGGGCCACCCCAGCAAGGACTGGATGAGGGGGGTGGTTCGGCGGCGCAGCCAAGAGATCTGGCGACGCTTGCGCTCGTGCAACAGCCGCAGTGAGGGATCCAACATCGCCACCCCCAAGGCCTGGCCTGGCTCGAAAACAGCCGCCTGCAAGGCCACAATGCAACCAATGGAGTTGCCCACCAGATAAGCTGGCTCCCCCACCACCTCCCGCCCAAAATCGGCCACCTGGGCGCCCCAGGTTTCAAAGGTGTAGGGGAAAGGGGATCCCGGCAAGGGCTTGGCGGATCCCCCAAATCCCAGGAGGTCAAGGGCGTACACGCGGCAGTGCCGCCCCAGCTCCGGCAAATTTTTCCGCCAGTGGTCGCTGCTGGCCCCAAAACCGTGGATAAGCACCACCGCCGGGCCGGCGGATCCCGCCTGTTGGTAGCGGATGGACTGGCCCTGCCAGAGCCAGCGCCCCTCGCGGGGGGCCAAGACGCTTGTAGAAGGCTGTTCAGAGAGCATGGAATCCCTATCTCACCCCGAAGGATAGCGCTCTTTTTTGTTGGCACAATCTGGATTGGGAAGCAAGTTCTCTCCCTAGGCCCGTGGCAATGTCGTTGGTAACCTACTCCCTTTTGGGCGTCAACCTGCACCTTACCCTGCCGGAAACCCATCTGCAGAGCTATACCGCCTGGATTGAAGCCCGCATCAGCCAGGGCCTGGGTGCTCAGGTAGTCACCTGCAATCCGGAGATGATCATGCAGGCGCAGCGGGATCCGGCCTTTGCCCAAGTGCTGCAGGAGGCTGAGCTGGTGATCCCAGATGGGGCGGGGGTGGTGTGGGCTTTGCGGCGGCAGGGGATCCGTGTCCAGCGGGTGCCGGGGATCGAGCTGGCCGAAGCTTTGATCTCGCGGGCAGCAGAACGGGGGTGGCGCTTGGCCTTGGTGGGAGGAAGGCCGGCAGTCAACCGGGCAGCGGTTCAGCAGTGGCAAGCTCACTTTCCCTCTCTGTCCATTTGGGGCCATCACGGCTACTTCTCTGGCGCCGAAGAGGAAAAACTTCTGCAAGCTCTCCAGAAAATCCAACCCCAACTGGTGTGGGTGGGGCTGGGATCCCCGCGCCAGGAGCTGTGGATCCAGAGATGGCGCAGCCTCTTGCCCCAGGCCATCTGGATGGGGGTGGGGGGCAGCTTCGACATTTGGGCCGGCCAAAAACGGCGAGCCCCCCGCTGGTGGCGTGACCATCACCTGGAATGGTTGTATCGTCTCTATCAGGAACCTTGGCGCTGGCGACGCATGTTGGCTTTGCCCAGGTTTGCCTGGCGGGTGCTGTGGGATCGCTCTTCTCCCTCGCGCTCCTAGCCTGGCAGCTCCACTCGTTCCCTTCTCTCTAGGCGCTTTACCACGATGCTTGGTCAGCACATCGGCTACGCTCCCCGCCTTCACCCTTGGGCTGGTACAGCCCCAAACCCCTCCCTCCTCGTCCCAACCGACCCAGAAACCACCTTGGGCCTCTACCGCAAGCCCCAGACCGGATCCCTGCCAGCCCTAGGTAGCGCTGAGAGCATGGTGTCGCTGCGGGGGGTGAGCAAGGTCTTTCCCAACGGCAACTGGGTTTTCCGAGATGTGAACTTGGAGGTGCGCCGCGGCGAGTTTGTGTTCGTAACCGGGGTGTCGGGGGCGGGCAAGTCCACCCTGCTACGGCTGCTCTACGGGGCCGAACAGGCCACCGAGGGCACGGTGATAGTGGATGGGGTGTGTCTGTTTTCTTCGGAAGGTCGGCGGCGGCCCTACCGCATCCCGCCCCGCCCCCTAGCCATGTTGCGGCGGCGCTTGGGGGTGGTTTTTCAAGACTATCGCCTCTTGGCCAATCGCACCCTGGCGGAAAATGTGGCCTTTGTGCTGCGCGCCCAGGGACTTTCCCCAGCAGAGATTCGCCGCCGCCTGGGGCCGACTTTGAAGATGGTGGGGCTGACCGAGAAGCGGGATTGCTTCCCGGACGAGCTTTCGGGAGGGGAGCAACAGCGCCTCAGCTTGGCCCGCGCCATTGTCAACATGCCCGTCTTGTTGCTGGCCGACGAGCCGACGGGAAATCTGGATCGGGAAAACTCCCTATTGGTGCTCCAAATCCTGGAGCGGCTCAATTCTTTTGGCGTGACGATCCTCATGACTAGCCACGACCCCTATCTGGTGGAGCGGGCGGGTCACCGGGTGGTGCGCCTGGAGGGAGGACATCTGTACGATATGCGCTGAGGGGCTCCCGCCAGAGCGGCGCAGCCCCATCTTCCTCTCCACAACTGCGACGCTAAAGCTTAGAGCGGGCAAACTCTTGGACGGTAGGCAGCATGCACTCTCTCTCCCGATTTCTCAACAAAATCCGCTACCTCCTGCAGGAAACTTTTTTGGGGTTGCGGCGAGGAGGCTGGCTAAACTGGGCGGCGGTGAGCACCCTGTTGGTGTTGCTGTTTCTGGTGGGGATCGGCGTGGAGCTGTCTCGGGGGGTGGATGCAACGGTCCAGTCGCTGGGGGGGCAACTGGAGATCTCCGTCTATCTGGAGCCGGAACGCCGGGGGGTGGATTTGCAGCCCCAAGTGGCCCAACTGCCTCATG
>NZ_JANSHJ010000014.1:0-61382 GCF_047502615.1 Synechococcus sp. W60.3
CTATGAAACTATATCAACGACCCCCATCATGGGTAAGCGACTAAAGTGGCTAGCGAGCTTTTCCGCCCTGCACTCAAGTGCGGGGCTACCAAGCTATCCTTTTGTGTGGCACGTTCTGTTGCTTGATGTTCTTCCCATGCCTCCTGGCTTGCCCAGTCCTACGGCCCACTGCAAGTGAACCGCGCAGCGGGGCAGGTAGGAAACCCTTTCTCAGCTTACAAGGCTACCCTCGCCTACTGCTCGCGCCAGCGGTGCGAAGCGTTCCCCCCAGATGCGAACCTCCACCCTACGGGGAAAACGGATCCCAGCGGCCTACTCAGGGCAAAACCGGCAGCACCGGCAGAATCTCAACTTCGGTGCGCTGGGTTTGGGGGAGAGATTGCGAAGGCCAAGTGGGGCCGCCGGAGCCATAGGCAGCAGGGCTGACCATGCTGTGCTCGGCGATAAGCTGGTTGAGGCGGGCGATGCGCTCCGCGACAGGGGGATGGGTACGCAAGAAGTCCGGCAGGGATGGACGGGATTGCAACTTGGCCAAAAATTGCGACATGCCCCTGGGATCGAAGCCAGCGCGATAGGCGGCCCACAAACCTTTTTCGTCGGCAACAAACTCGTTTTCGCGGCTTTGCGGTCGGCGCACTCCCAGCTCCAGGGCTAGGGCGGCCAAGGTGTTGTCATCGAGTCCCAGCAATTGGGCGCCGAAGCGGGCGGCGGCAGCCTGCTGCAGTTGCTGGAGGCCGTGACGTTCGCTGATATGGGCGATTTCGTGGCCCAAGACAGCAGCAATTTGGTCGTCGTTGTCGGCAGCTTCCAGGGCGCCAGTGGTGATGTAAACAAAACCACCCATCGTGGCAAAGGCGTTGATGTCTGGATCCTCCACCACCTGAAAGGTATAGGGCAAGTTAGGGCGTTCGCTGTGGGCGGCCACCCGCTGGCCGATGCGGTTCACCCGCTCCACCCAATAGAAATTTGAACTGACGCGAATCTGTCTGCGGGCTTTCAGTTGCTGGTCGATCTGGCGGCCCAAGCTCACCTCTTGGGCGTCGTTTAACTGGCTCACCTGCAGCCATTGCAGGCCGTGGATCAGCAGCCGAACCAGGTCTTGGGCCTGGGCAGGGGATCCCATCCCGGCGGCAAGGATGGCCAGCAGAGCAAAGGCAACCGGCTTGGCCACGCGGCAACTCCGCCGCTGGGGGGGGATGGGGCCCACCGACGGGATTGCCTCGACAGCAGAGCGAGGTTTCAATACCCGCATTGGATCCCTCCAAGACAACCTTCTCTCAGGCTAGCGATCTGGCAATGGGATCGTCCTACCAGAAATGGGCAACCCCTCTACTCTTTTGGCTACTTTGGCTGAGATTGCAGCAAGGGGAAGTGTTTCCGCAGCCAGGCTTCTGCCTCAGCGCGAGTGGTAAGCTCGCCGTTGAGGGTGAGGCAGCGCAGGCGCTCCAAGATCTCCTGAAAAAGAGGGCCCGGCTTGTAGCCCAGGCAACGCAAATCGTGCCCGTTGAGGGGTGGCTTCACCCAATGCCACTCCTGCAAGTAGCGCCAGAGCAGCCGCCGCGCTGGCTTGGCGGCCAGCCCTGCCAACAGGATCACCGCCGGGATGCGCAGCCCCTGCAGCAGCCGTACTACCTGAGCCGGAGACAGGGATCCGGTCTCCAGTTGGGCCAAGAGGGCTTGGTAGTGGGAGAAATGGCTGAGGCGTTCGATGCCCGCTTGGGTGAGGTGGAGCTGGCTGGCTACCTGGGGTGCCTGGGGCAGCGCCAGAAGCAAGGCTTCCAGGCGCAGTTGCCAGATCTCCTGGGATCCCAGCTCGGGGTAGCGGCGGCGGAAGTGATAGGCCCAGCGGCCCACCCGCTGCAGCCGCCGGTACAGGGAGGGATCCCAGGTCAAAGCGGGGTGAATGCAGCGCAGGGCTCCCCATGCCGCCAGCCGCTCAAAAGCCAAGGGCCAGTCGCGGGAGCGGAGGATGTAGGCCAGCTCCTGCTTGAGGCGCTCCCCGCCGACGGCATCGTGGAGGCCGCTGGCTACAGCCGTGCGAATCCATTCTTCGGTGGTCGGATCCAGGGCAAAGCCCAGGTGCACGGCAAAGCGCACTGCCCGGTAGATGCGGGTGGGATCCTCGATGAAGCTGTTGGGGTGGAGGGCGCGGATGATCCCCTTTTGCAGATCCGCTTGCCCGCCGAAAAAGTCCAGCAACTGCCCCCGCTGCGGGCCGTTGAGGCGCAAAGCCAGCGCATTGATGGAAAAATCCCGCCGGTAGAGATCCTGATGGATGGATCCCATGGCCACTTCAGGGGGCGAGGCCGGGTAGGGGTAAAACTCGGTGCGGGCGCTGGCAATATCCACACAAAAGCCCCCTGGCCAGATCAGGGCTGCCGTCTGGAACTTGCCGTGGATCTCCAGGCGTGCCTCCGGGAAGTGCTGCTTGAGGGCTTTTCCCAGGATCAACCCCCAGCCCGGCGGATCCGTCCCTTGGGGGGTCGAGGGGTAAGGCCCATCCACCACCAAATCCAAATCCAGCCGTTCCAGGCAAGAGGAGGGCTGCCGTCCCCACCGGTGCAGCAGCAGATCCCGCACCGCCCCCCCCACCAGATACAGCCGCAGACCCTTTTCATCGGCAATTCGGGCAGCTTCCTCTAGCAGCCGGCGGTGCTGCGGCGAGAGAGCGGCAAAGGTGAGATCCAAAGGACAAGAGAGAGCAGGAGAAGCCAACTGGGGTGAGAGGGCCGGCAGCTGGTGCAGGTGTCGCAACACATCGGTGCGGGTAACGATCCCCACCAACTGGCCATCCTGGAGCACTGGCAGACGGCCAATGTCCCACTGCACCATCAGCCGCTGGATCTCCGCCAGGGGCGTGTCGGGGGAGAGGGTCTTGACGTCGGTAGTCATGTAGCCCTTAACGGGGGCATGGCCAAAGCCGTGGTGCAGGGCAATGTCAATGTCCCGCCGCGAGATCACCCCCACCAGGCGGCCCTGGCCATCCACCACCACCAGGCCGGAGTGGCCATAGCGCAGCAGCACCCGCTGGGCCTCCTGGATGGTCACCTCCGGTCGGATGGTGCGCACCGGCGAGGACATCAGATCCTTAGCGGTCACTGGTGGCGGGATCCGCTCCTTAACCGCCTGCCTGAGGTCGGCCAGCACCTGGGCTGGATCGGGCAAGGGCCGGCCCGGGGAAGCTTTCAGCGTGGCTGCCGCCGCGCAGTCGTGGCCGCCGCCGCCGTAGCGGGCCATCACCTGGCCCAGTTGGGCAAACTCCTGCCGCGCCCGCCCAATGAGGCTGAGCCGCTCCCCCTGCCGCGCCACCAAGAGCAGCACGTCCACCCCCGTCAGCTCCATCAGCCGCATCACCAGGCCGGCCAGGCCAGGCACAAACTCCGGCAGATCCAGCAGCCACGTTCCCAAGCGGTACTCCCCCACCGTCTCTACCTGGATCTGGGCAAGCCCCTGGCCAAGCAGCTCCTGCATCGGCGGGGTGAGGCCGTCCCCCAAAAAGCGCCGCAACAGCACCAGGTTCACCCCCTGCTGCAACAGCCAGGTGAGGGCAGCACCGTCGCGGGCGGTGGTCTCTGGGAACGTCAGGGATCCCGTGTCCACGTGAATGCCCAAGGCCAGGGCCAGCCGCTCAAACGGACTGAGGCGGATCCCGGCCGCCTGCAGCCGCTCCACGAGGAGGGTACAGGTGGAGCCCACGGCTTCAATGTGAGCGCTGACCTGCTGCTGCGGCCATACCTCCTCCAGCGAGGTGGCAGGCAGGTGGTGGTCGAAAATCTCAATCTTCGCCCCAGGAACGCTCAGCCAGGCCGCAGCCTTACCGAGGCGATCCGGATCGTAACAATCCACCAAGATCCAGCGCTGAACCTGTCGGGGATCCACCGAGCGCAGCTCAATGAGGGGGAACTCGTCCCGGTAGAGGGCCAAGAACTCCTGCACTCCCGGCAGGGATCCACCAGCTAGGGCAATGCGGGCGCCTGGATACAGCCGTGCTGCGCCTACCGCCGCTCCCAAGGTGTCGAAGTCCGCCGACTGGTGACACAGGATGAGATCCATGCTGGCAGCCGCGCCTTGCTGGCCTAGGCCCAAAAAAGTAATGGAAAGTGGCGTTTAGATTGTGGTCAGCTCCTTTTCTTTTTCCGCCAGCAGCTCATCAATCTTTTTGATGTAGCGGTCGGTCAACTTTTGGATCTCTTCTTGCCGACTCTTGGACTCGTCTTCGGAGATCTCGCCGTTTTTCTCCTGCTTGCGCACGGCGTCAATGGCGTCGCGGCGGATGTTGCGAATGGAAACCCGCCCCTCCTCTGCCAGCTTGGCCACCTGTTTGGTTAGCTCTTTGCGCCGCTCTTCCGTCAGGGGGGGGAGGGTGAGGCGGATGACCTTGCCGTCGTTGCTGGGCGTCAGGCCCAGGTCGGAGGCGAGGATGGCCCGCTCAATTGCTGCCAGGGTCGAGGGATCAAAAGGCTGGATCAGGAGAGTGCTGGCATCTGGAGTGGTAATGCTGGCTAGCGCCTTCAGGGGAGTGGGAACGCCGTAGTACTCCACCTGAACCCGATCCAGTAGGCTGGCGTTGGCTCGCCCCGTGCGCACCGTGCTAAAGGAACGCTGGGTGGCCTGCACCGCTTTGCTCATTAACTCCTCGATCTCAGCTAGCTCCACGGCGTTTTCCTCGCTTAAGTAAGACAGTTTGCAGACGCTCGGCCACTAGCGGCAAAAAACCAAGACCTCTAGCGTGAGCCTGAGTTTAATTTTATCGCTTTGTCTAGCCCCCCTTGGGGATCCAGAGGCCACTCTTTTCCTGGCAGCCGACCCCCTAGCAGTCCAATAGAATGGCCATGATGCTTCTCCTTGAGCCATGTTTGCTGCTCCTTCCCCGCTGAGGTGGAGTCTTGACGAGGTCAACCTCTCGGCCTCGGCCCTGTCGCTATTCGACTACTGCCCCCGCTTGTTCTGCTACGTGTACCTGGAGCGACTGATTTGGCCTGCCGCCGATGCCTTTGAGCACGAAGTGGAGCAGCAGCGGGGACGGCAGTTTCACCGCCTGGTGGAGTGGTCTAGCCGCGGGCAGCAGGTGGAGCCGCGCCTGTCGGCCCTAGACGAAACAGTACGCCAGTGGTGGCAGGTGTTCTTGGCCAGTCCCCATGCCCAACCGCAGGGGCGGGTGTTGACGGAATTGCCCCTCTGGCAGCGGATTGAGGGGTTTAACCTCACTGCCCGCTTAGATCGGCTGGTGATTGCCCCGGGATCCCTGCACATTGTCGATTGGAAGACGGAGCGGCAGCGCCCGCCCGACGAACAGTTGGCCCAAGACTGGCAGGTGCGCCTCTACCCGCTACTCGTGTGTGGGTTGGCCCACCAACTGCCCCTGGAAGGCCCTTTTGAGCCGGAGCAGGTGCAACTGACCCTTTGGTATGTGCAACACCCCCAGCGGCCTTTTCAGTGGCGCTACAGCGCTGCTGCCTACCAGCGGGATCTGGCCCACCTCAAAGCTACCCTGAACCGCCTGCGGCAACTGGAGGCCCAGGACTTCCCTCCCCTACCCTATGGCGAGCGCTGTGCTGCTTGCCTGTTTTGCGCCCGCTGCCACGGGCTAATGGGGCAAGGGATCCCCGACCAAAATCTCACGGATTGGGTCTGGGCAGCCCAGGAGCCCTCAGGGGAAGAAACACCAGAGGCAGAATGGCGGTAGGGTGCCGGCCTCCCCATCCCCCTGGCGCCGCCAACTTGCATACTGGGTTAAGAATCGAGCAGGGCTGTTAACCGCAATGGCCGGTGTCGTTGCTGACCTCTCCCAGGCTGGTCCATGGAGTGTCGAACTCAGGGGAATCCGCAAGCGCTTTGGCGATGTTGTGGCCCTCGATGGCATCGACTTGCAGATTCGGCGGGGGGAGTTTTTTGGCCTTTTGGGCCCTTCCGGCTGCGGCAAGACCACCCTGCTGCGCATCATCGCTGGCCTGGAGGTTGCCGATGGCGGAGAGGTGGTGATCCGGGGGCAGCCGGTGGGCCATCTGCCTGCCCACAAGCGCAACGTCAACACCGTGTTCCAGAGCTATGCCCTCTTTCCCTTTATGACCGTGGAAGAGAACGTCGCCTTTGGCCTGCGCATGCGGGGAGTGCGAGGGGAAGCGCTGCGCAAGCGGGTGGCCGCCGCTTTGGAGTTGGTAGAGATTGGGGATCTGGCTAAGCGCAAGCCCCAGGAGCTCTCCGGCGGGCAGCAGCAGCGGGTGGCCCTAGCCCGCGCCCTGGTCAACGAGCCAGAGGTGCTGCTATTAGACGAGCCGCTCTCGGCTTTGGATGCCAAATTGCGCAAGCAGCTGCAGGTGCAGTTGTGCGAGTTGCAGCGCCGCCTGGGCATGACGTTCATTTTCGTGACCCACGACCAAGAGGAAGCCTTGGTAACCAGCGACCGAGTGGCGGTGATGCGGGCTGGGCGCATTGAGCAAGTGGGCCCCATTGACGAGGTGTATGAGCGCCCGGCAACAGCCTTTGTGGCCGACTTTTTGGGGGCCAGCAACCTCATCGAAGGGATCGCCTGCGGCACCGACTGCGTCGAGACGCCCCTGGGCAAGCTCAAGGTGCCTGGGATCCAACCCACCCTGGAGCCAGTGCAGTTGGCCATTCGGCCGGAAAAGATTCGGCTTTCTCGGAGCGGCTGGGATCTGCTGCCCAACCAAGTGCCCGTGCGGGTGGAAAACCTCATCTACACGGGGGCGGAAAACCAGTACCTCCTGCGCACAGCTAGCGGCCAGCAGCTCAAGGCCCTCACCCTCAACGCCGACATCGAAGACCAGGATTTTGCCATCGGGGAGGCCCTGGTGGCCCATCTTCCTCCCAAAAACTTGGTGCGCCTGCGGCCGGATCCCCGGCGGGAGGGTCCCCCATGCTGAAGCGCTTGGAGAAGCCTGCCCAAGTGCGCGCCGGGGAATTGCTCACGCCCTGGCAGGAGCTGCTGCACAGCCTGATCTTTGCCGGGCCGGGGGTGCTGTGGGTGGTCACGTTTTTGGTGCTGCCGGGGCTGCTGCTCTTGGCCTGTAGCTTTCTCAGCCGCGGCGAGTTTGGCCAGGTGGGCCTGCCCCTGACGCTGGCCAACTACCTGCGCGCTCTTGGCTACGGTCCCCTAGGGTGGACGCCCATCTACTGGCAGATCCTGGGCCGCAGCTTGCTGGTGGCGGCAGTTACCACCTTCTTCTGTGTGCTCCTGGCCTATCCCCTGGCCTTTTTTATCGCCGCCCACCCGCCCCGACAGCGGGATCTGTTGCTGACGCTGGTGGTGGTGCCCTTCTGGACCAACTTGGTGATCCGCACCTACGCCTGGATGGTGGTGTTGGCCCCGGAGGGGTGGCCGGCGCGGCTAGCGGCCTGGCTGGGCTGGATTCCGCCCCAGACGGCTCTCTACCCCAGTTGGCTGGCGGTGTATCTGGGCATGATCTACACGTTCTTGCCCTACATGGTCTTGCCCCTCTACACAGCCGTGGAGCGCATCGACTGGCGCCTGGCCGAGGCGGCACGGGATCTCTACGCCAACGGCTGGCAGGTTTTCCTGTGGGTGCTTTTTCCCCAAACGCTGCCGGGGCTGGCAGCGGGGCTGATTTTGGTTGGGATCCCGGCCCTGGGCATGTTCGTGGTGCCCGACTTGCTGGGGGGCAGCAAGACGCTCTTGATTGGCAATGTCATTCAGATGCAGTTTGGCGCGAGCCTGGACTACCCCTTTGGAGCGGCCCTTAGCTTTCTGGTTACTGGCCTGAGCCTGGGGCTAGTCTACGCCTACAGCCGCTACGTCGGCAGCCGCGGCCTGGAAGATTTGATCTAAGTCGCTGCCAACGGCTGGGATTGGATGGCGGATGCTGCCTAAAGCTCTGGTAGGTTGAGGATACTGGCGTTGCGCTAGAGGGATCCCTTGACCCAGACGCTGTTTTCTCGACCTCAAGCTACGGCACCTCCCGCTTCCCCCCCTTCTGTTTGGGATGTCATTGTCATTGGCGCTGGGATTGGTGGCCTGGTGGCAGCTACCCAGTTGGCGGCCAAGGGCTACCGGGTGTTGGTTTTGGAAAAATACCTCATCCCTGGTGGCAGCGCTGGCTACTTCGAGCGCCCAGATCCCAACGGCAACGGGATCTATCGCTTTGATGTCGGGGCTTCCATGATCTTTGGCCTGGGCACTCAGGGCACCACCAACCTGCTCACCCGTGCCCTGGCTGCTGTGGGCCAAACTCTGGAATCCATCCCCGACCCCGTGCAGATTGCCTACCACCTGCCCCAGGGGCTCAGCCCGCGCGTACACCGGAACTACGAGGAGTTTTTGCAGGAGCTAGCTAGCTATTTCCCTCAGGAAGCGGGCGGCATCCGCCGTTTTTACGACAGCTTCTGGCCTATCTTCAACAGCCTTAACGCCCTGGAGCTCCTCTCTTTGGAGGAGTGGAGCTATCTCTGGCGCTCTTTTGTCAGCAACCCCCGCGCCTGCCTGACTTTGGCCCGCTACTTGCCGGTGAATGTGGGCCAGGTGGCGCGGCGCTACCTCCGCCATCCGGCGCTGCTGCGCTTTGTGGATATGGAGTGCTACTGCTGGTCGGTGGTGCCGGCGGAGCGCACGCCCATGATCAACGCTGGCATGGTGTTCTGCGACCGCCACTACGGTGGCGTCAACTACCCCAAGGGAGGGGTGGGGCAGATTGCTCAAAAGCTGGCCCAGGGGCTAGAGACCTGCGGGGGGCAAATCCGCTACCGAGCGTCGGTGCGGCGGATTTTGGCAGAACGGGGCCGGGCCGTGGGCGTCGAGCTCTCCACGGGGGAAAAGCTCTTTGCGCGCAAGATCATCTCCAATGCCACCCGCTGGGATACCTTTGGCCGCCTCTGGCCAGGACCCTTTCCGGCAGCGGAGCGGCGCTGGCAAAGCCGTTATCAACAGTCCCCCAGTTTCTTGAGCCTGCACTTGGGGGTGCGGGCCGAGGCCCTGGCGGGTGAGCGCTACTGCCACCACATTCTTCTCGAAGACTGGCAAGCCATGGAGGCGGAGCAGGGCACGATCTTCGTCTCCATCCCCACCCTTTTGGATCCGGAGCTCGCCCCACCAGGCCGCCACATTGTCCACGCCTTTACCCCCAGTTGGATGCAGACGTGGCAGGGCTTGAGCCCAGAGCAGTACCGGCAGCAAAAACAAGCGGCAGCCCAGCGCCTTATCCGCCGCCTGGAGGCCCTCTGGCCAGAGCTGGGATCCCACATTGAACTGCAGGAAGTGGGCACGCCCCGCACCCACCGCCGCTTCTTAGGCCGCGTTAATGGTACCTACGGCCCTATCCCTCGCGGCACTCCCTGCGGCCTCTTGGGTATGCCCTTCAACCGCACGGCCATCCCCAACCTCTACTGCGTGGGGGATAGCACATTCCCCGGCCAGGGACTCAACGCCGTCGCTTTCTCTGGCTTTGCCTGCGCCCACCGGGTAGCGGCGGACTTCTCCTAAAGCTGTTTCCAATTTCTATGAACCCCACCGCAGTCGTCTTGCATTGAACCCCTTCCCACTGCAAGAGCTCTTGCATGAGCGTCGGGGTGAGGCATTGAAGCGGGCAGCCTAGAGCGCTCAACCGACCCTGCGTGCAGCGGAGCGTACCCCCAGGGCCTCGGCAAGGTGACCGTAGGTAGTAACTTTGCCTGCCAGAATCTGGCAAACCACTTTGTGGACTCGCTCGAAGAAATCCCGATGATTGGCAGACATGTTCCGCGACCGCGATTGCCAGAGCGCATCGTGTGCTTGACGGAGGAGACGGCAGAGACGCTCTACGCCCTGGGTGCTGGGGATCTCGTCGTCGGCATTTCTGGATTTACGGTGCGTCCGCCGGAGGCGCGGAAGAAGCCGAAGGTGTCCACCCTCTTGGATGCCAACATCGAACGGATTTTGGCGCTGCAGCCCGATGTTGTGCTTGCATGGTCGGATCTGCAGGCAAACATTTGCGCTGAGCTCATTCGCCAGGGGGTGGAGGTTGTCTGCTTCAACCAGCGCACGGTTGAGGGGATCCTCTCCATGATCCTGCGCCTTGGGGCACTGGTGGGGCGAGCTGCTCAGGCACGGGCATATGTGCGCTCCTTGCGGGAGGGATTGCACCGAGCTATGCAGCGTGGACAGCAACGGCGCCGCCGTCCACGGGTCTACTTCGAGGAGTGGGATAACCCCTTGATTACAGGCATCGGCTGGATCAGCGAACTCATTCGTCTGTGTGGAACTGTTTCCAATTTCTAGAGATCCCCCCGAAGGAGAAACTTGATCGATGAGGATCGGATCCCGCCAGAGTTTGAGATTTCCAATGTCCAGGGATCCCCACAAAGGGGGAACGGCCGTGAAGAAGAACGTTGCTCGACAATCCAAGGCGTTTCCAATTTCTAGGGATCCCCACAAAGGGGGAACCAGTATTACTACCCGCAGTGAAAGAGGTAGCAGCTCAAGTTTCCAATTTCTAGGGCTCCCCACAAAGGGGGAACGGCAACGGCAGACATAGAGGACAAAAGCAGCTGCCGCGGTTTCCAATTTCTAGGGATCCCCACGAAGGGGGAACAGGAGGTACACCGTGTCTATCGTTTACTCTCGCATTCCTGGCGTTTCCAATTTCTAGGGATCCCCACGAAGGGGGAACAAAGCCCGTCGCGTGGACGGCTGCCTGCTAGAGATCGTTTCCAATTTCTAGGGATCCCCACGAAGGGGGAACAAACGAGTTGCAGGCCCAGACTCTAGCAGGGATCACCAGCAATATGTTTCCAATTTCTAGGGATCCCCACGAAGGGGGAACTTTCATGCTGGGCTTTGCCCAGTGATGTGTTGTTTCGGAGGTCGTTTCCAATTTCTAGGGATCCCCACAAAGGGGGAACTACCAAAACCAGATCCGCTATCTGGGGATGGGGTGGTTTCCAATTTCTAGGGATCCCCACAAAGGGGGAACAGGATCAGGAGCGGTTGACCCAGGCGCGCGTCTACTACGTGTTTCCAATTTCTAGGGATCCCCACAAAGGGGGAACTTACTACTGTTATTCGAGAGCTGGTGTTCTCGCTTCTAAAGGGTTTCCAATTTCTAGGGATCCCCACAAAGGGGGAACGCTCGAGGTTAACCCCGAGAGCTTGAAAAGCCGGATCCTGGCTGTTTCCAATTTCTAGGGATCCCCACAAAGGGGGAACAAGTACTCGGCGCCATAGGACACGGCCTCCAGGCGGTTTCCAATTTCTAGGGATCCCCACAAAGGGGGAACTCTACCCCCATTAAACCCAAGCAGGGCAAGGGATGCAAGACCCATTTGCGAGGGATCCGAGAAAAAGTTGGCAAAAGGAGCTTTGGCGAGGGGGCTTTGGGGCCTGAAAGCCTTGTGGCGCAAGGCGTCGAGGGATCCGACGAAAGAATCAGCCTTTTGGGGTTTTGGTGGATCGCTCGCAGAGCTGCGGATACCGTTTTCTTGTGTTTTTGGCAACATGAGGCTCAGGGGGCGGTGAGGAGGGTTCTGACCGAGCTGAAGCGCCTATAGTGGGGGAAGTTCTCCAGCTTCCGTGGCTGTCGATGTCGGATCTCACCCTTACAGAGAAGCTTCTAGCCGGGATCCAGGCCCAGCAGGCTGGCGACCTGCGGACAGCGGAAGCCATCTACTCAGAAATTCTGGTGGAGTTTCCGGATCAAGCCGACGCTCTCCATCTCCTGGGGACGGTGGCCCACGCCAAAGGGGAGGGGGAATGGGCGGCTGCTTTGATTGCCGAGGCCATTGAGCTCAACCCCCGCGTAGCCCTCTATCACCACAACCTGGGCGTTGTCTATGAGTCTTTGGGGCAACTGGAAAAGGCTCTATCTTGCTATCGGCAGAGCCTGAGCCTCAATCCCAAGGCTTACCTTTCTGCCTTTCAAGCGGGCAAGATTCTTGTTAACCTAGGCCGCCACGAAGAGGCAATCTCCTTGCTGGGATCGTTGTTAGAAAATCCAGATCCACTAGCAGGGATCCCTTGGGCTGAGGTGCATTTTTATCTGGGGATAGCCCATCGCGAGCAAGGGGAACACAGCGCGGCTCTGGATCACCTGGAAAAGGCATGGACTTTGGATCCTAACTTGGTGCAAGCCCGCTGGCTTTACCATCTCTATCTGCCGGCTATCTATCAGGATGAACAGGAGCTGCACCGCTTTCGCTTGCGCTTTGCAGAACACCTGGATCGCCTCATTCAGGAGACGCCCCTAGACACCCCAGAGCAGCGGCGGCTTGCCTTTTTAGGCTCAAGCTGGGGAACGCCTCACCTTCTGCAGTACCAGGGCTACGACGACTTGGAGCTGCAGAAGAAATACGCTCAGTTGGTGCAGCGCATTGTGAAAGCCTCCTACCCCGATTGGGAGTATCTTCCCCGGCAAGCCCGGCCAGGGGATCCCATTCGCGTTGGGTTTGTCTCGGCCTCCATGCGCGCTTGCTCCTACAGCCGCCTTTCTTTGGGGTGGGTGAAGTACTTAAAGGCCAGCTCCAAGCAGCCTTTCCAGGTGTTTGCCTACCACTTGGATCCCAGAGTTGATTTCCTGACGGAGCAATACCGTCAGCATGCCGATGTCTTTCGCCACATTCCCACTGGCTTTGAAGAGGCTGCCCGCCAAATTTTGCAGGATCAGCTGGATGTTTTGGTGTACCTGGAAATTGGCCTTTCTCCTCTTATGTTGCAGCTGGCGTCCCTGCGGCTAGCCCCAGTCCAATGCTCCACCTGGGCTCATCCCGTTACTTCGGGACTGTCGACCATTGACTACTTTCTCTCCAGCGACCTCATGGAGCCTGAAGATGGGCAGGCCCACTACAGCGAAACCTTGGTTCGACTGCCCCGCCTGGGTACCTGTTTTGAAAAGCCCGTTTTGCCTCCCCAGAGACGTTACCGCGAGGACTTTGGTCTGCCTCAAGAGGCCGTTGTCTATCTCACCTGCCAGTATTTGGGCAAGTACCTGCCGCAATACGACTACCTTTTTCCAGCTATTGCTCGGCAAGTGCCCAGGGCCCAATTGGTCTTCTTGGCCTTGCCCAATGCTGCCATTGGTCAGCGCTTCTGGCAGCGGCTTGCCTCCATCTTTTCCAGCTATGGTCTTGCGGTGGAAGACCACTGTCGAATCCTGCCCGCCTTGGATCATCAAGACTACCTAGATCTCAATCGCTGCGCTGACGTCATGCTGGACTCCTACGGCTGGTCGGGCGGGATCACCACCCTGGAAGCCATTGCTGCCGGTTTGCCGGTGGTCACCTGCCCTGGCCGGTTTCTGCGGGGCCGCCACACCTACGCCATCCTCAAAAGAATGGGCCTTGAGCTTCTAATTGCCCCAGACCTCCAGCGCTACGAAGAGCTGGCCGTACAACTGGGAACGGATCCCCAATTTCGGCAGCAAATCGCTCAGCAAATCCAAGAGCGGCGCGACTTGCTTCTTGAGGATCGAGACTGCGTGGCGGCCTTAGCCCATTTCCTGCGCCAGGCTGTCTGCCAGAAGCTGGCATGCCATACTCTCCCTATAGAAGCCTCCTAGTCCCCCACAGCAAACCCTTTGGTAGAGTAGTACGGCTACTCCAGGGATCGTGGCGGAATGGTAGACGCTACGGACTTAAAATCCGTTGTTCCTCAAGAACGTGAGGGTTCGAGTCCCTCCGATCCCATTACTGCAGCCCTGTTTGCTCTAGCAAGGCAAGTAGAGCCGGAAGCGGCACCCAGGCATCCTCCCGGTCTAGCTCTGGGCTAGCCAGCAGGGCCACCAGGGCGGGGTCGCAGGTTGGGGCCACTAGGGGAAAGTAGTTTAGCCCCACCACCTGGGCAAGGCTCCAGAAGTAGGGGAGCACGGCGTTGCTGGGGAAGATCTCGATGGCAATTGTGCCAGGCTGACAAAAGGCAAGGTTGGTCAGGCCCGCCCCGTGGATCCCCATGACTGCCTCTGCCCTTTGCATCAAGGCTATCTGTTCGGCGAGGGAAAGGGCTTCCAGTTGCACAGGCACAAAGCCCCAGGGGCGCAGGGCCTCCAGAACCTCCGTCTCGTTGATGACCCGCCGCCAGCGAGCAGCACGACGGCTAATGTAAACCCGCCGCGGCAACAAGGGATCCGCCGCCTGCCCCAGAGGAACCAGTTGCTGCAGCACCTTCCAGCCCCTGGGGGTTAGACACCCCACCGGCCCAGCCAGCGAGGGCACAATGAGGTTCTGCGCTTGCAGATGGGATCCCCCCACCTGCTCGAAGCTTAGAAGGCGTTCTGTGGGGATCCCCAGGGCAGCTAAGCTCTGCACCTGGAAGGGCTTGCCCTGGTAGCCATGGATCAAGATGGGAATGTCCTTTTCGAGGAAGCCGGCGCGGCGTAGGAGCTCGAGGGCGGGCAGGATGTCCACCATCCAATGGAAGTAGTTGACTGCCCCCAAGGGTAAGAGGGCAGCAGAGCCCTCCAGCGGAATCGGCGGCGGCAGGTGGGGCAAGTCCAAAATGGGGTGGTGTTCCAGGTGCTCCGACTTCCAGTCCCAGTCGAGAAACTCCGGCGGTGGCAAGCCGGGGGACACATCGGCCAGCAACTCCCTCCTACGGGTAAGCACGGCGCTGGCAAAGCTGGCGTAGAGGTGGCGGGGATAGTGGCCCACGTGCACGGATCCCTGCGGGATCTGGGCCACAAAGGTCTCGGCCAAGGGGATCCGCTGTGAGCGCAGCTTTTGCCCAAGGGCAGGGTCAGCCGTCGGAGGGGCTTGCAGGTAGAGAACCCCTTCTGGATCCAACACCCGGTAGCTGCCCTCGCCGGTGGCCTGGTGCCACTGCCGGGTGGTAAGGTAACCCTGGCTGGGCACTGGCAGGGGGTTGCCAGCACTGGGCGGTGGGCTCTGGCAGGCTGGGGAAGGAAGGGTTGCCTGCGCAGGGAGCCAGCGCTGCTGCCAGGCGCGGTACCGCTCCTGCCAAAGGCTGCCAGGGGATCCCTGCAGGGCCTGCTCCAGCTCCAGCCGCAGCCGACTGTCTCTGCCGCTGCCCTCACACCAGGCCTGTAGCCACTCCCGCTCCGCCGCCAGCGCCTGCCGGAACTTCTCCCAAGCCCCCTGCGGGTCATTCCGCCGCACCTGAGCCTCTACCCAGTAGCTGTAGAGCTCTGCTGTCTGGGTGCCCCGCGCCGCTGCCTCCTGAAAGCAGGCCACCGCCTGCTCCAGCTCCCCCAGATCCAGCCAAGCCAGGCCCATCTGCACCCAGGGATCCCCCCACTCTGGCCTTAGCCGCGCTGCCTCCTGGAGAGGGGAGAGGGCCTCCCGCAACCGGCCCAGCTTGAGCAGGGCCAGGCCCCAGCGCCAAAAGCTCTCCGTGGCCGTTGGATCCCAGCGGCAGGCCTCTTCAAACCACTCTGCTGCTTCTAGCCACAGTCGGCTGCGCTCCTGGACTAGGCCAAGGCGATGGGCCGCCAACGCCGCCTCTGGGGCAGCGCCACTTTCTAGCAACTGCCGATACAAAGCCGCCGCCTGCGGCCACTGCCCCCTTTCCCACAGCCCCTCTGCCAGCTCCAGCAGTCCCTCTGCCCAGCAGCGGGTAGCCTCAGCTTCGGCCCCTAGGAGGGCCAGACCCTCCTGCCAAGTGAGCTGCGCCTCTAGCTCCCGCCCCAGGAGTAGGTAGGCAGATCCCAGCCACCAATACAGCAGGGGCTCTTGGGATCCCTGCTCAAGCTGCCGCTGCAAACTTTGAGCAACAGAGCCGTAGCATCCCTGTTCCCAGTCTGCCCGCAGAGAGTCGGGAAGGTGCAAAGAAGGGTCAGAGGCCATGGTTTTTGACGAGAAGGCAACTGAGAATGAGTGTTACAAACTGCAACAACCTCCCCCCTCTGGTCGCATCCCCCTAGTATTCTAGGCTTGGCTTCCCCCTCAGGGACGCGGCGTCCATTCCTCCCCAACTCTGAGAGGGATGGGGGCCGGTTTAGCTAAGTCCATGGGTCAGCCCCTTTCCCGGGGCATCCTCCCTGAGCCTTGTCGGCAGTTTTTCGATAAACGGAGTTTAAGAGAGCGATGGGTATCAACGCATCTGGCGGCGCAGTCGTCTCCAGCCCCCGTCTTTACCAAACCGTGCCCCTCTCCACCATCTCCCAGGCAGAACAGCAGGATCGCTACCTCTCGCGCACCGAGCTGGATCGCCTTGACGACTTTTTCTCCAGCGGTCTGAAGCGGCTGCAGATTGCCGAGGTCATCGCCGCCAACTCCGAAATCATTGTCAGCCGGGCTGCCAACCGCATCTTCACCGGCGGCTCCCCCATGGCCTACCTGGAGCGGCCAGAAGTCACTCAAGACGAGAAAGAAGCCTTTAAGCTGGGCACCGCCTTCTATGTGGAGTCCACGGGTGGCTTCCTCGAGGCCATCCGCAATCTCTTCAGCGCCAGCGGCGTGGAGATCCCGCCCAACTTCCGCCCCATCAACATCTCCCGCTACGGGGCTGCCAACATGCGCAAGTCCCTGCGGGATCTAAGCTGGTTCCTGCGCTATGTCACCTACGCCCTGGTGGCCGGGGATCCCAACATCCTTGTGGTTAACACCCGGGGCCTGCGGGAGATCATCGAAAACGCCTGCTCTGCCGAGGCCACCATTGTCGCCATCCAAGAGATGAAGCGGGCCTCAGCCAGCTACTTCCGCAAAGATGGCGAGGCGGTGGCCATCATCAACCAGTATTTCGACGTGCTCTTGAGCGAGTTCATTGCCCCTGCTCCCTCCGACAAGCTGCGGCAGCGCAACGCCAGCACCGCCGATGGCCTGCCCTTGCAAGGGCTACAGCTACCCCAGGTTTATAACTTGGCCGCAGAAAAGGTTCCCGTCTTTGCCATGAAGCCGGGGCTTTCCAATGCTGAGAAAGAAGAGGTCATCAAAGCCGCCTACCGGCAGGTGTTCGAGCGGGATATCCGCCGTGCCTATGGCCTTAAGCTGGCCGACCTGGAGTCGAAGGTCAAAAACGGCGAGATCTCCATGAAGGAGTTTATCCGCCGCCTGGGCAAATCCGAACTCTACCGCAAGCAGTTCTACGAGCCCTACATCAACAGCCGCGTTGTGGAGCTGGCCTTCCGCCACTTCCTGGGACGGGCACCAGAGACCCGTGAAGAGGTGCAGACCTACTTTGCCATCGTCTCCAGCAAGGGCCTGGCCGGCTTGGTGGATGCGCTGGTGGACAGCCGCGAGTACGGCGACTACTTCGGCGAGGAGACGGTGCCCTACCTGCGCAAGCTGGGGGTGGAAGCCCAAACCAGCGCCAACTGGGGGCCCAAGTTTGACCTCTACAACTACGCGGCTCCGCGCCGCAAGGTGCCACAATTTATCACCCTCTTCGCCCGCTACAACCGTCCCCTGCCGGATCAGCACCCCTATGGCGTCGGCAACGATCCGCTGGAGATCCAGTTTGGCGCCATCTTCCCCAAAGAGACCCGCTCCCTCAACGCCAGCCCGGCCCCCTTCAACAAGGATGTCAAGCGCATCCTTATCCGGCGCGGCTTTGCTCTCACCAACGCCCGCACCAACCCCAAGGCGGTCGGGGATCCCGGCAGCCTTGGCCCCAAAGTCTTCAAGCTTACCCAAACCCCTGGCGATCGCAGCCGGCGTTTGGGGGTGCGGGCCGGGGTTGTTGGCAGCGAAGTCTCGACCCAGGCGGTGATCCGCGCCTGCTACCAGCAGGTGTACGGCTATGTGCCCTATGAAGGCCAACGGCTAACCCGCTGGGAGATCAAGCTGGAGTCGGGCGAGATTACCGTCAAAGAGTTTGTCCGCCAGTTGGCCAAGTCAGATCTGTTCCGCAACAAGTACTGGTCTAGTCTCTATGTCTGCAAGGCCATCGAGTTCATCCACCGCAAGCTGCTGGGCCGGCCCACCTACGGCCGGCAGGAGATGAACCGGCTGTTTGACATCGCCTCCAAGCAGGGCTTCTACGCCGTGGTGGACGCCATCCTCGACAGCGAGGAGTACCAGCAGGTCTTCGGGGAAGACGTCGTGCCCTACGAGCGCTACCTCACCCCTGCCGGTCTAGCGCGGCGGCGCATGCGCCCCGGATCCAGCGACATGGCCGTGGTCACCAGGCCCATCCGCACCGACGACGATATCCCCCTCTTTGTCAAGCTGGGCCAGCCCCAGGACAAGCCCTCCGGCGAGCTGGAGATCCAGCGGCGAGTCCAGCAGGGGGTGCCCAAGGTGCGCCAGGAGGTACCCATCTTCAAGCTCACCAGCCTGGCCAACAAAGCCGAGGTCAACAACCTCATCCGCGCCGCCTACCGGCAGATCTTCGAGCGCGACATGGACATCTACAACATCAGCGCCGAGCTCAGCTCTGCCGAGTCCAAGCTGCGCAATGGCGAGATCACCGTCAAGGAGTTCGTCGAGGCGCTGGGGTGCTCGGAACTGTACCGCTCCGAGTTCTACGCTCCCTATCCCAATACCAAGGTGATCGAGCTGGGCACCAAGCACTTCCTGGGCCGCGCACCCCTAAACCAGCAGGAGATCCGCAAGTACAACCAGATCTTGGCCACCCAGGGGTTGAAGGCCTTCGTGCGCGCCCTGCTCAACACCCAGGAGTATCGCGATCTCTTCGGCGAGGACACGGTGCCCTACCGCCGCTTCCCCACCTTGCCGGCGGCCAACTTCCCCAACACCCAAGAGCTGTATGGCCGCCTCACCAAGCAAAACAAGGGGCTCGTGGTGCCCAGTTTCAGACCTGTTGGCAGCAACGATCGCAGCTAGCTCAACCCCCCTCTCCCCTGGTGGGAGAGGAAAACCATTAGCTCCACACAGGCAGAGGGGACTGGGCTGTGTAGCCTAAGTGCTGCAGGGCAGCGGGGGTAACCACCCGACCCCTTGGCGTGCGCTGCAGGTAGCCAATCTGCAGCAGGTAGGGCTCGTACACCTCCTCAATTGTCTGGGGATCTTCACCTGTCACTGCGGCCATGGTCTCCAAGCCCACGGGCCCTCCCCCAAACTGCTCCACCAGTACCGTCAGCAGCTTGCGATCCGTCCAGTCCAAACCCATGGGATCCACCTGAAACAGCTCCAGGGCAGCGGCTGCCACCTCACGGCTGATGTGGCCATCCCCACGCACCTGGGCATAATCGCGCACTCGCTTCAGGAGGCGGTTGGCAATGCGCGGTGTGCCTCGGGATCGGCGGGCAATCTCCTCGGCTCCCGCTCGGTCAATGGAGGTGTTCAAGAGGCGAGCGCTGCGCAACACAATTTCCGCCAGTTCGTGGGGCTCATAGAAGCGCAGCCGCTGCACCTGGCCAAAGCGATCCCGCAGCGGCGAAGTCAGAGCGCCAATGCGGGTAGTGGCCCCGATGAGGGTAAAGCGCTCCAGGGGTATGGAGGTGATGCGGGCCGAGCGTCCCTTGCCAACAGTGATGTCGAGGCGAAAATCCTCCATTGCTGGATAGAGCAGCTCTTCGGTTACCTTGGGCAGGCGGTGGATCTCGTCGATAAACAGCACGTCCCCCTGCTTCAGGCGCACCAAGTAGCCGGCAATGTCACGGGGGCTCTCCAGCGCCGGGGCCGTGGTCATGTAGAAGCGGGATCCCATCTCCGCCGCCAGCACCGCGGCCACCGTGGTTTTGCCCAAGCCAGGCGGGCCGTAGAACAGCAGGTGATCCAAAGGCTCCCCGCGGGCGCGGGCCGCTGCAATAGCGATGGAGAGCACTTCCTTCAGCTCTGTCTGGCCAATGTACTCTGCCAGGGTGCGCGGGCGCAGGGATTCTTCTTGAGCTTCGCTGCGGTGAGCCTGCGGTTGCAGTAGCCCTTCCGCCCTAGCAAAAGCCAATTTCGACTCTCTTCTGCGAGCAGAACTCTTTTGCTGCCGCTGCCCGGGATCCTCAGCCCCCGCAGCCCGAGAAGAAATGATCGCCATATCCTTTACTCGCAGATGCGATAGCCCTACTCTAACTGACTGGGGGAAAGATCCTGGTGAAACCGTTTGCCATTTTGGTCTCCCACCTGGATCGGAGAGGGCGGTAGAAGAAAAAACCCCCCAGCGTCTGCCAGGGGATTCAAGAAGGACTGGTCGACTAGGTCAGGAGTGGATTAGCCGCGGATGGCCGGCGCCACTTCCACCGCCGCCAGGTCCAGCGGGAAGTTGTGCGCATTCCGCTCGTGCATCACTTCCATCCCCAGGTTGGCACGGTTGAGCACATCCGCCCACGTCCCAACCACGCGACCGTTGCTGTCCACAATCGACTGGTTGAAGTTGAACCCGTTCAGGTTGAACGCCATGATGCTGATCCCCAGCGCCGTAAACCAAATCCCAATCACAGGCCACGCCGCCAGGAAAAAGTGCAGGCTCCGGCTGTTGTTGAACGACGCATATTGGAAAATCAACCGGCCAAAATACCCGTGCGCCGCCACGATGTTGTAGGTCTCTTCCTCTTGCCCAAACTTGTAACCCAAGTTCTGCGACTCCTCCTCCGAAGTCTCACGAATCAAGCTCGAGGTCACCAACGACCCGTGCATCGCACTAAACAGCGCACCCCCAAACACGCCAGCCACGCCCAGCTGGTGGAACGGGTGCATCAAAATGTTGTGCTCCGCTTGGAACACCAACATGAAGTTGAACGTCCCCGAAATCCCCAGCGGCATCCCGTCCGAAAACGAGCCTTGCCCAATCGGGTAAATCAAAAACACGGCCGTCGCCGCCGCCACCGGCGCCGAGTAAGCCACCGCAATCCAGGGACGCATCCCCAAGCGGTAGCTCAGCTCCCACTCCCGGCCCATGTAGCAGAACACCCCAATCAAAAAGTGCAGCACAATCAGCTGGTAGGGGCCGCCGTTGTACAGCCACTCGTCCAAAGAAGCGGCTTCCCAAATCGGGTAAAAGTGCAGGCCAATCGCAGCCGAAGAAGGCACCACCGCGCCGGTGATGATGTTGTTGCCATACAGCAACGAACCCGAAACTGGCTCGCGAATCCCGTCGATGTCCACCGGGGGAGCACCAATGAAGGCAATGATGAAGCAGGTGGTGGCAGTCAGCAGGGTGGGGATCATCAGCACCCCGAACCAACCGATGTAGAGGCGGTTGTCGGTGGAGGTGACCCACTCGCAAAACTGCTCCCACACGTTGCTGGTTGAGCGACGTTGGATAACAGTGGTCATGATGGCAAACTTCCCTGAGGAAGCGCGAAGATTGACAACCTAACCTTAAATCATCCGTTAAGTTCTGTCAACTACCCTTAGAAATCTGAGAAGGGATCCCGGCCTCAGCGGTTGGAGCGGCGGCTGCCGGTGGGGGAGAAGAGGGCTTCCAGAGCCTGGCTGAGGGTGGGCTCCATCACCACCCGGTCTTCGTAGGCAGCGATGACCCGGGTGAGCTGGGGCAGGCGGCCCTGTTCTGCCTCCAGGTAGAGGGGCTGGATGTAGAGAAGCGAGGTCTCGATGGGGATGACCAGCAGGGTGCCCAGGTTCACCCGCGACCCGTGTTCGTTCCAGAGGGCGATTTGCTCGGAAATGGCCGGATCCTGGTTGACCCGCGCCTCTACTTGCTCTGGGCCGTAGATGAGGCGCTGCTTGGAAAACTCGTACACCAGCAGCTTGCCGTAGTTTTCCCCATCGCAGCGGGCCGCCATCCAGGCCACCATGTTTTGTTTGTTGAGGGGGGTGAAGGGAGAAAGCAAGACAAACTCGGGCTGGTTTGGGGATCCCTTTTGGGGATCCTCTGGCAAGGTGAGGATGAGGTACTGGGGCTGCATGGGCAGGCGCCGCCGCTTGCGGAACTGGTTGGGGATCTGCCACTGGTCTTCCCGGTTGTAGAAAACACGGGGATCCGTCATGTGGTAAGTGGCAAATTGCTGCACCTGCACCCGGAAGAGATCTTGGGGGTAGCGGATATGCTGCCGCAGCGGCTCCGGCATGGCCTCTAGCGGCTTGAACAGGGTGGGGTAGATGCGGGCGTAGGCTTGGATGAGGGGATCCCGAGGGTCGGCAATGTACCAGTCGATGCTGCCGTTGTAGGCGTCCAGCACCGCCTTGACAGAGTTGCGGATGTAGTTGAAGGGGAAGCCGGGCAGATGCTCCGAGTAGGGGTAGCGGCTGCTGGTGGTGTAGGCATCGAAAAACCAGTAGAGCCTGCCCCCTTGAATTACCAGGTAGGGATCCTGGTCGTAGAGCAAAAAGGGCATCACCTGGCGCACCCGTTCCCGGATTTGGCGGCGATAGAGGAAGCGGGTGCTGGGGGAGAGCTCGCGGCTGAGAAGGATGCGCAGATCCCGGAAGTGCCAGGCGTAGAGAAGCCGTTGCCAGAGGTGGGGGATGGGCACGCCGCCCGTGCCGCGGTAGCTGCTGTAGACATAGCGATCGGCAGCGGGATAGTCCAGCTCACGCGCCTCGGCCCCCACGAACACGTCGGTGGTGGTCAGCTCGCCATAGTAGAGGGCCGGCTGCTCCACCCGCAGCACCTGCGCCACCTCTGGATAGCGCGGGGAAATCCGCGGTGGGATATCTGCCAGAAAAAAGTCTGGCAGCCCCTCCGGAGTAACCACGTTAACTGGGCTGAGGGTGAGGCCATAGCCGTGGGTGTAGAAAAAGCGCCGGTTAACCCAAGTTTGGGCCGCTGGCGGTACCTGGGCAAAGTCCAGCTCGCGTGCTGCATGCATCACTTGGCGCAGCTCTCCCCCTATGCGGTAGCGATCCACATCCACATAGGGAAACTGGTAGTAGGGGCGGATCTCCTGGAGTTGGCGGTAGGTGGCCAACAAGGGCTCCGCATCCCAAAGGCGCACGTTGCTCAGGGTAGATTGATTTTGCTGCAGGATCTCCCAGGTAAGGGATCCCTCCTCTGGGAAGGGCTTGACCTCCACCTGGGTTAAGCCAAAGCCGGCGCGGGTAAAACGGATGTTGTGCTCGATGTAGGGGCGCTCCAGCTCCAGCTCGTTGGGCGTGACCAAAAGGGTTTGCAGCAGTTGCGGGTAAAGCCGGGTGGTCAGCAGCCCAAACCCCAGGTAGGCCCCCCAGAGCAGGGCCGGCGCCAGCAGGGAACTGGCCCAGGCAGGGCACCAAGACTTGAACAAGGGAAGGTTGAATCGGATCCCCTGGCGGGCCAAAGCCCAGAAGCCAACTGCTGTCAGGAAAGCCACCCCGCTCATCAACGTGGTAGCTGGCAAAGTGGCGTGCACATCGGCAAAGCCGGCGCCAAAGACGACGCCGCGGGTGGAATAGAGCAGCTCGTAGCGCTCCAGCCAATGGCCCCAGGCACGAAGCAAAAACAGAGCTCCCCCCAAGATCAGCAGGTGCCGTTGGGCAAATAAAGACAGAGCCAGCGTCAGCCGCTGCTCCGATAGCCCCAGCTCCACTAGGTAAATAAGCGCCACCGTGATCAAAGTGAGCAGCACTAGGTTGAAGCACCACTGCTGCAGCGTCTCCCAGAAGGGCAGGCCGAAAAGAAAAAAGCCCAGGTCGCGACCGAAGATTGGATCGGACTCGCCGACAGGGACTTGGTGCAACCAGAGCAGCAGCGCGAACCAGTGCTGAGAAAGAGACCAGGCCAAGCCGCCGCTCAACCCCAGGGCAATGGCCCAGGCCCCGGCTGTGCTTGCCCCCCGCCAGCAGGCGCGGATGTTGGATCCCACCACCGCCAGGGCAAAGGCAAAGGCGCCCAGGCCCAGCCCCCAGCGAGCCAGCACCCGCGTCCAGAGCACCGGCAGGGCATTCAGCTCGGCAAACCAGGCCAGATCGACATAGAAAGAGGCCAAAGCTGTGATGGCCAGGATCCCCAGCCCCGCCCAAAGCAAGAGAACCAACCCTCGCTGTAGCCGCTGCATAGCCTCACAGCGTCCCGCTCGAGGTCGCCCTTGATCCTAGCCGCTGCACCGCCTGCAGCAAGCCCGCCGGGCCCCCATCCACCCGCATCACCGGGATCCCCACTTGGGCCTGCAACTCTTGCCAGGTGAGATCGTCCAAAAAGCGCTCCCCATCCTTGAGGGCGATCTGGGGCAAAAGCAGGCCGTCGTAACTTGCCAAGTTTTCAACCGATTTCAAAGCGCCCAGAATGTCTTGCCCCGTCAACAGTCCGGTTACCGTCAGGGTTTGTCCCCAGAATTGGCTGGCAATGGGCAGAAGATGCAACTGCAACCTGGGGATGCTGTTCATCCGCTCCACCACCGGCTGGAAGGCTCGCTCCACTGCGTTGCCCACCACCCAGAGAACTTTGAGAGGAGAAGGGATCCCAGTCGGCAGCCGCACCTGCTCAAACTCGCTCAAGAACAGGCGCAGGGATCCCACTCCATTCCCCAGTTGGGGGTAATCTTCATAGTGCTCTGCCGGCGGCAATTCTCGATTTGCCAGCAAGTACCACTCGTCGGCCAGCCAGGCAAAGGTGGACCCCAATTCTTGCCGAAACTGCGCCTGCAGCGCTTCTACCTGCGCAATCACCTCCGCCGCCTTGGCGGCATCCACCGGGATCAGCTCGTCATTGGGGGGGCGGAAGCGGGTCAGCCCCACCGGTACCACCGCCACCGAGAGGACGGTTGGGATCCCTTCGACAGGTTGGCGAAAAGCGGCCAGATCCAAGAGCGTGCGGGTGAGGTGCTCTCCATCGTTCCAGCCCGGGCAGACCACCACCTGGGCATGCACTTGCAGGCGGTGTTGGCGAAACCAGGCCAACTGCTCCAGGATCAGACCGGCGCGCGGGTTTTTGAGCAGGCGGCTGCGCAGCTCCGGCTCCGTGGCATGAACCGAGACATAGAGGGGGGAAAGGCGCAGGCGGGCGATGCGATCCCATTCGGCAGCGGTCAAGTTGGTAAGGGTGAGGTAGCTGCCGTAGAGAAAGCTGAGGCGGTAGTCGTCGTCTTTAAGGTGCAGCGTTGCCCGCATTTCAGGGGGCTGTTGGTCGATGAAGCAAAAGGGGCAGGCGTTGGTGCATTGGATGAGGCCATCGAACAAAGCCGTCTCAAACTCCAGCCCCAGATCTTCATCGATGTCTTTTTCCAGCTCGACGATGCGCCGGATCCCTTGGCTGTCCAGGATCTCCAGGCAGAGATATTCATCGGCACACAAGAAGCGATAGTCAATGAGATCGCGGGGCTTCTCGCCGTTGATGCTCACCAGGGCCTCCCCTGGCCGAATGCCCACCTTTGCCGCCAGGGATCCGGGCACCACAGCGCTAATGCGGGCGGGCTTGAGGCTAGCACGGGACATGGCGCGCCCAAAGCAGGACTGCGTTGCCAAGAAAACCCCAATCTACTCCAAGCAGCGGCGAATCGCTGCTTCCAGCTCCAACTGGCTGAGGTCGGTAACCACGAAGACCTCTTGCACGCTGCTGCCCTTGCGGGCCACCAACTTGTAGCCCCCTCGAATGGGCACGGAAACCCGCAACTGCAACTGCGGGATCCGCCCGCGACTGCAAGACAGAGCACCTGGCGTTACGGTTTTAATGCCAGGTTGTCGAGTCAGGCGCTCCAGAACAGGGATCAGCCCGGAAATGTGGGTGGAGTGGTTCCAAACCAGACGACCGGCAGGCTCAGACATGGCGGCAACGCAACAGCGAGGAGGGCTAGATCTCTATGCTAGGCTCTTGCCCCTGTAACTGAGAATAAACCTTGGCGAACTCTCCAAGTACAAGTATTTTCAGAAGGTTTTCTCTGTGCTAGTTTGACGGCAGCAAACGCAGGGAGCTCCTGACTCATGGTTGCCGAGCAAGTCATCCTCGAGATCCCCAAAGCCATCCTGAAAGGCCTGCAGAATGGAACCTACGAGGCGTAGGCGGCGTGGTGCGAGAAGTGGCCTCTAAGCGGGTGGTGGCCTGGCTGAGAGAAACTGGAGGCTTGACACTCGCAGATAGCATTAGCAATTGCATCCCGGCAGTGGACATAGTCAACGGGATTATTGCCAACATTCAGTTGAGGCAGATCAACCTAAGACTAATTGACACTAGAGGTAAACTAAACACTGTCTTAGGCTTAACCAAATTCAATGCTGCTATTGGTCTAACTAACTTGGGTTTGTCTGCCGTAGACTTTGCAGTCGTTACCTCTAAACTCAATCAAATCGATTCTCGAATCCAAAGTCTTCAAGCATCCGTAGAAAGTCTTCGAGAATCCATAGATAGATCGCTTCTTGCCAAAGCTAAGTCTGCTATCGACGTTGCAGAAATAGCTTTGAAGATGTCTTCTTCGACCAACAGGAAGCGATTGGTAACCGAGGTCATTCAGCCTCTGCTTGAGGCTGAGCACTATTATCTAGCTGCGTGGGATTCCAATTGGAACAAGAACGACGGCATTTTGGCTTGCGAGTACATCTTAATCCTATCTTTAGTCTATGTTACAGAGATTGAATGCTACCTAGAGATGGAGGAGCATGAGATAGCTCTGAAACGCCTGGCGGAGGCAGAGGAGATTCTAAGACCTCGTATTAGAAAGTATGTCGAGCTTTTGTTGACCACGAAACCTTCAGTATATCTTCACAAGGCTTACCAAGAAGGAGTTAGCCTATCAAGCGTCGTGGAGATTCTCAAGTATGTAAAGGGTGAATCGGATGTGGATAAGCTGTTTGACAAATATATACGACCAGATATTTTCAGCGCACAAAGCATTGAATCCTATTTTGATAGTATGCCGACAAGATCTAAGAATGCTATCCTTGCCCTCATTGCCCCACGTTTGATTGATCCAAGCTGGTGGACAGTCTTGGATCGCATAGTTTGGGATCCTCCTCGGAGAGAAGCTATCATCAGTCGAGCAAATCAGGTTATAGCGGCTGCCCAGTCCATGATCGAATTGGACAGGAGACTGGAAGGCTACAGATACGAAATCACTGAAATGACTCGGCTTGGCCTCAGCTACCAAGAGTGACAAAGTCTGGTTTTGCCGCCAAAAAACTCGTCTGAGGACCCAGACCCCAAAGTTTTACTGCTCCTGCCGGCTTAGGAAGCAGGATCAATGGGGGTAGAATCCGCCGCCCAAACCAAACAAGACGGCTAATATGCCAATACCGACAGCGATCCCAGCTGCTAGTTTCAGATCCTCCTTTAGCTTTTCAGCGTCGGCTCTTTCCTTTATCGCTGTCAACAGGAAGAGTTGATCCTCTCCGCTAAGCCCGCTTATAAACTCAGGGGATAAAGACTCAAGGGGGAGACTCTTAAAGGTAGTCGATCCTGCTCCTGCAGTAAAGCGTCAGTTGAGAGAGCTCTGAGCTTTTTTCTTTCTCGCGCAGTTCTATTTCTGACTTTGCCCTTTCTTGGAGACTTTTGGCTTTTTCCACTTGCTCTTTACTATACCCAGATTCAAAAAATGCCGACCAAGCGGATACCAAAGCAATGAGTACGAGTATAGCACCAATCCATCCCCAGCCTCCTAAGAAAGCCAACAAGCCCAAAAACAAAAAGACAAAGCAGCTCTGTATATTTTCGTCTCTAGTAAGGAAGGTATAGTCAACTCTGGCATCCTCTTCCTTAATGCCGATTAAAATAAGGTTTCTCTTTAGCTCTGACTTCACTTGCTCTATTTTCTGGTTATAGTTGGTTTCAATCCTTCGCCTCCGCAGCTCTATCTCCTCGGCAGCTTTCTGTATCTTGTCAGGGTCAAACGGCCAAGTGCTGCCGTCTTGTGTGCTGTAGCTTGGTTTGGCTTTTAGACCTAGATCACGTTCGTTTCCTTTCGTTTGGGAAAGCCTCTGGGAATCGTAGGCTTTCCGCTTTACGGGATCACTCAGCACTGAATAGGCTTCTTGAAGGGACTTAAATTTTTCTTCGATGTACCGTCGGGCCTTTTCCGGTGTACCGGGAGGAAGCCGATCGGGATGATACTCTTTGGCAAGCCGCCTGTAGCTCTCTTTGATTTCTTCAGAGGTCGCGTCGGGCTTTACCTCCAGCTCGCTATAGAAATCTTTCATGAAGGGATCCCGCCTTTGCTGCCTTGCTAGCAGGATTCTACTGCTGCTCCTGCAAGCTTGAAAAGTGCTGTTTAATACCAGCCTTTTTTTATGCCCTAAGTGTCAAGCGCGCTGGGGAAAGCTCCACTCCCAGTAGCTCTCGGGGGGGGTTAGCTCTCCTTCCTAAGCTGTAGCTGTCTGGGCCCGGTTTGGACTAGTCCAACTCCCGCCGACGTAGCCGTTGCAAGGCCGAGAGAGGCTTCTCCTCTTCTGGCTGCTTTTTCGAGGCGGCTGCCCGTGGAGTGGTTGTCTTGTCCCTTTCGGGCTCGAGCGCAGGCTTGGCTGCTTCTGGCTCAGCGGCTGGAGGGCGAGGCGGGTTGCTGGCCTGCTGGTTGGGCAAGGGCACCGACTCCAGGGGGGCCAGCAGGGACTGGATGTGGCTGTAGGTTTCGGGATTGCTGCGGGCAGCATGGGCCAAGAGGGTAAGCTGCTCCTTGGCCGCTACCAGGTTCCCTAACTTAAGATCCACCAGAGCCAATTGGTAGCGTGCCTTAAAGCTAGTGGGATCCACTTCTACGGCACGTTGGAAGGCAGCTCGCGCCTCTGGGAGGTTGCCCTGGCGGGCGTAGATCAGGCCAAGGTTAAAAGGCACGTCGGGATCCCGCTCGCTGGGGAGAACTTTGGTTTTGTCTTCCAGCTCAAGGGCGGCCCGGTAGGCGTTGATGGCTAGGGTGTGAAAGCCCATCTGCAGGTAGCGGGCTGCATCTTCCTTGAGTTGGGCCACTGTCGGCTCCCCGGTGAGCAGATTCATAGGCGGCTGGGCAGAGGCAGGCAGTCCTAGCGCCAAACTCATCAGGCATCCCACCACACGCAGGCCCAAGGGAGCAGTCCGTCCACCGGTTTGTTGCTTATTCATCCCCATGATCGGTTTCCTCCAGCCACCTCAACACCACTTCGTTCCACCCCTCAGGACCGGGGAGCCGGGCCAGTTGCCACTGGGTCTGAACCTCTGGCCCGCCGAGGCGAACGGCCTCCTTCCAGAGGCTATCCGCAATTGGGCTGGGAAGCACTACTTTCCGCTCCACCCACCGCAAAAAAGCCAAATCTGGGGGGGAGCAGCCGATGCCCAAGGCCCTGACAGGGCCCAAATGCCGCTGGTAGCAATCCAGGAGCAGCCGCACCGCCTGTTCTCCCGGTAGGGAACTGGGCTCTGAGGTTAAGGTTGTCCGCCTCCAGCCGGTCAAATACCACCGCGAGGGGTCGGAGAAGTGGAGCTGGTGCAGCCGTAACAAGTGCTGGGTGAGGGTGGCCTCTTGTTGGGCAAGGGCTTCTCGCAGCCTTGCTGGATCCCCGGAATAGCTGAAAATCTCGCTATATTCCCGCTTTTGCACCCGTTCTGCTTCCTCCAAAGGGATCCCAGTGGCGGCAGCTAGCTCCGAGGCTGTCCAATCCCCGAACCCGATGAGATCCAAGTGGTAATCTTGGCGCACCTGTTGCAAAATGTGGCGCAAGCAGGGGTAGGGCAATCCCAGGGCACACACGTAGTAGGGAGGGCGGTGTTGCCAGCGCTCGTCCAAAATGCCTGCGGGAAAGTAATGTTCGGGAACGTAAATAGCGGAGCCGTCCTCGCAGATGAAGGGATGCTCCAGGCGCAGTTGTCGACACAGATGTTCCAGTTGGGCGCGGGTACGCAGGCTGTAGAGCACTAAGGGAATGGAGCGGCGCTCCAAAGCCGCCAAAGCTTGTCGGGCAGCGCCATAGCTGTTGGACTGGGGATCTAAGAGGCTGCCATCCAAACTGCTGAGGACAAGTCGCATAAGCCCAGGAAAGGAAAAGGCGCTGGCAGCAGTCAATTAGCCAGATCAAACGGCCTCTAGCCCGAGGAGCGCAAGCCGGATCCCTGAGGCGGGCTTGGGGCTCAAGCGGCCAGCATTCCCATCATCCAACAGCCTTGACAGAAGTGAAGAGGTTTAATTCAACGTGCCCTTCTTGGCCACCTTCTGGAGGAGTGAAGCACCCAGAGCGGCATTGGGGCAATTGATGCCAAATGTTACACTCTGCTGCCGTGCCCAGCCGATACTAGCGGCAGAGCAAGCCTCTTGACTCGCGATTCCTTTGAGGGATCAGGTGCCGAAAGCGCGATCCCCAGCATCCCCCAGCCCGGGCAGGATAAACCCCCGGTCATTTAGCCGCTCGTCGATCATGGCGCAGAAAATTTGCACCATCGGGTAATGGGATCCCAGCCGCTGCAGCCCCGGCGGAGCAGCCAAGACGCTCACAATTCTCACTAAGCTGGGATCCGCTCCCCGTTTTTTCAGCTCGTCCAAGATCCAGAGCAAGGTGCCGCCAGTAGCCAACATCGGCTCAGGGATGAGAATGCGCATCTGCTCCGGGATCCGCTCCGGCAGGCGATTGAGGTAACAACTCACCTGCAGCGTCTTTTCGTCCCGCACCAGGCCCACATGAAAAATCCGTGCCTGGGGCAAGAGGGACTGACAGCCTTCCAGCAGGGCCAGCCCAGCCCGCAAAATAGGCACGATGGCCAGCGGCGTGTTGGGGGCGATAACTTCTGCTGCAGCAGGTTCCAGAGGAGTTTGCACCTGCACCGCCTGAGTTGGGATCCAATCCCGCATCGCCTCGTAGGTCAGCCAGCGGCCCAGCTCCGATAGAGCACTGCGAAACAAGGGCGTGGGGGTTTCCACGTCGCGAGCCACAGCTAACCAGTGCTTAATGAGCGGGTGAGAGGGGACATAGACTCGAAGCTGCTGACTTGCCACAGAAGGATGCCTCAATCTGGGCGGTAGCATAGCGGGTTGCTTTGGCAGAAAGCAAGCACTTCCCTCGAGGTAATGGGTACCCCTTCAGAATTGGTTGACCTGCCCCCTGCCTTAAAGGGTAGGGATTCCTAGTTTTGGGTTCTACGAGCGCACTTAGCTAGCCAGTGGCTAGTCCCTAATTCACCATGCCGGCAGTGAGGCATCTCTCCCCAAGCGTAGGCGCTCCGCGCTGCTGAAGCGAACGCCCGATTGGTTCAGGATGCGTTGCCATGCTTTGCCGTTACAGCACAGGGCAAAGCTGGAGCTGGGTCTGCGGATCCGGTAGATCTGGATCACGAGATTTTTTCTGAGGATCGCCCATGTCTGCCGTCCGGTTTCAGCCGTTGCGGGTGGCCTTCACCTGTGCGGATCCCAGCCAAGCGCAAATGCCTGTTGCCGAGTTGCTGGCGGCTCTGCCGGCCTCGCCGCTTCTAGCCTACACCGACCCAGAAGCAGCGGACTTGCGGGTAGAGATGCTGCCAGATGCCATCTACCACTTCTACCGACGGGAGGAAGAGGTGGCGCTGGCAGCCTTTCGGATCCCGGTAAAAAAGCCACAGGCTCTGCCCCGCAAGCTGGTGCGGCTGCTGGAACATGTGGCCGCCTTCGACAACCTCCTCAACCTGCAACCTGCCAGCGATGCTCTGAGCAGTGTTCTGGAAGTAGAGTTTCTGCAACTGGAAACGCCGGCCAGTGGCTCTAGCCCTGCTGAAGTTAGCCCTTTGCCGCGGGATCCCCAAGGCCAGGTGCAAATTCAAGCAGGCCGCAACCTCGCCATCGCCCTGCGCAACAGGGCCCTTACGCCGGTGCACGTCTATGTAACAGTCTTTGACGAACGGCAGTGCAGCGTCGGTTTAGTCTATCCCTACCAGCCGGACTCTCCTGCCCGCCTGCGCCCCAGCGAAAGCGTATTAGTTGGCTCTGGCCCTCGCTATCTGCTCCAGATGCAACTGCCCGAAGACACAGAAACGGCGGTGGATCGCTTCAAAATCTGGGTCACCAGTACCGGCATGCAGCCGGGCATTATGGCAATGCCCCCTCTAGGACAAAGGCTGGAGCCCCCCTCTGACGATCCCTATGGCTCCGGATCCCGTCTGGATAGAGAAGTCAGGCTGGCCATCTTGGGCAAGGCGGGCAGCACGCCCATGCCAGCTTTTGCCGAGGATCCCTGGTGGTGTATGGAGCAGGCTGTCAAGGTGGTAGCTTAGACTGGGCCTACCTCCTCACAATTCTGTACAGCAGAGACTCAACCTCCTCGACACTAATAGCTGAAAGATTATAGGAGGAGTAGATCCTACTTCTCGTCTCTTGATCAACATCTGCCAAGACCAGAAAGACTTGATCTGGGCCGAGACCCATTTCGGAGGCGAGCCAAGAGTACTTCTCTATACAGTCTCTATAGCTGCCGGTCTTCGACTCTATCCAGTAGAATCGGTTGTTAATGTGGAAGAAGAGATCGATCTCAAAGTCGCTACCGTTGGGCAAAGTAACTTCCGCATTTGCGATGTAGGAAAAATCGATCTTCTGTCCCTGCTCTCTAGCAAACTTGATCAGTTGCTGTTTGACATATCTCTCCAGCCAATCTCCAGATAGGAACTTGATTGCCTCTGGAGACTTGCTTAGCTTTACCCTCAGGTTTTTGGAGGATTTTGAGTAGTTATATTCCTCTAAGAAATTAACCTTATGTAGAGTGGAAGCAAGTTGGCAGCTATAACTTATCACTTCCGGGGAGTTGCCTTTTAAGCAAAGAGTTAAGGCCTTTTCTTCTCCAATGCCAGATTTAATTTCTTTGTAAAGCTTCTCGATCAGCGAGTACCTCTGACCCATAAGGTTTGATATCCAGTTCAGCTTGTTATCGAGTTCTCCTTCTGCATCGGCTTTTTTACTAGATGGGATCGGGTTCTTCATCCTTATGTTCCTAGACCACAGAAATACCCCTATTTTCACCTGTTCACAGCTAATCGTCCCTGGCGGCAAACTCTTGAGTCGCGCGCCAGCAGTTCGCTCGTTAGTTTCCTTCGTCTTTTGAAGGCTAGAACTTGAGCTTAGATTCTGGGAAATTTTTTCTGTACTTTCTAATAGCCTGCTCAGGATATTCTGCTGGTTACTTATGTTCTTAACTAGCTGACTTCTGTACTCAGCTAAATGCTGAAGGAAGTTTTGGTAACTTTCGGACAGACTTTCTGAGATATGAAGTTTGAAGCCCTCAAGATCAGCTTGTAACTTTCTTAGAATCTCATCCAGTAACTGACTATTAGCTCTTTGAGTGAGCCTACAGGTATAAACGCCCAGGCAGAAACCAATAGCCAATCCAATTAGAAGACCTAAAAGCAGAGTCATCTTCCCTTGATCCTATTTATCCTATTTTCTTTAACCTACAGCCTTTTAATTTAAAATAGGGTACAGGTATTCAAGAGGAAGGAGAGAAAGGAATGCCGACTCATTCTTTGGATTTGCGGCAAAGAGTTGTAGCAGCCTACCAGGCAGGTAACACCTCCATCCGCCAGGTAGCTAAACGCTTCATGGTGACCAAAAGAACAGTACACCGCTGGGTGCGTCAGTACCAACAAACTCAAGATTTAGCTCCTAAGAAAGCAGGCACCAAGCGAGTGGGCATTTTGGAACAACATCGGCAGGAAGTGATGGCAATTATTACAGAACACCCAGACTTCTACCTGTGGCAGTATCAAGAACTGTTGCGCGAGCGCTTAGGAATCAATGTAAGCATCGTCACGATACATAATTTCTTGAAAAAGCAAGGAATGACTCTAAAAAAAAGACCTACCGCAGTGCAAAAGTCAAAGAAGAGGAGGTGCAAAGGGAACGACTAGCTTATAGTCAAGAAGTCAGGAATATTCCAGCGGAGGATTTGATTGCCATCGACCAGACGGGAGTCTGGGAGGGAATGGAGCGGAGAGTATCTCGGAGTTTACGTGGTCAAAAGGCTTATCATTATCGTCAGAGATACAAGGGTGAAAAGTATACGGTTATTGGAGCTATTTCCTTGAGAGGTGTAGTTGGCTGTCGTGTCATCAAGGGTGGGATGAAGAAAGAGGACTTTTTGGAGTTTTTGAGAAGCGAGTTATGTCCGAAGCTAGATGCGAGGAAGGTTGTGATTATGGACAATTTGAATATCCACAAGAGTCGGGAAGTTGAGGAATTGATTAGGGGGACAGGAGCACGAATCCTATACCTGCCTGTGTATGCGCCGGAGTTGAATCCCATTGAGATGATGTGGTCAGTGTTGAAGCATTTTACTCGGCAGCTTTGCAGAATTGGGAAATATAGCATGGAGCAGATAGTGAAGACTTCTTTACTACTGATCAATCCATCCTCCTTCCGAAGTTGGTTTGCTAAGTGCTGCTATTGTACCCCTTGAGCTCTTAACAGGCTGTAACTCAGGAGTTGTGAACAGCTAGGAAGATTTTAAAGCATTGCTACCTCCTGCTTACTCTTGAGCCAGAAGGGATCCCAGCCAGCCCTGCTGGAGCGCTTTCTGGGCGGGAGTGAGCTCAGGCAAGGCCTCCAGGGTGTACACATCCGGGCGGGGCGGATCCAAGGGGATCCAAAAGTGCTTTAACTGATTGCCTTGGAAGACGCTAAGACAGATGGTTTGGTGGGGCTGATAGGCTGCCAGGCGCTCCGGCAAGGTGGCGGCGCTTACCCGGAAGCCATCCAAGGCCACCAACTCATCGCCAGCCCAGATGCCGGCTTTTTGAGCGGGGGATCCCATCTCGACGGCGCTGATGCGATTGCCTTCGCCGTTGAAGTTGAGGCCCAGGTAGGGGGGAGGGTTGGGTCGGCTGAAGTGAACCTTGAGGGTGAGGCCAAAGGGGTGGAGGTAGGCGTTGTAGTCTAGCTCTTCCGTGCCGTCCACATAGGCGGCGAAAAAGGGGCTGAGATCGGCGCCGGCTGCCCGCTCAAACGCCTCTTGCAAGTCTTGGTTGCTGTAGCCTTTCTCTGTCCGACCAAAGCGCTGCCACAGATCCCGCAGGGCCGTGTCCAGGGATCCCTGCCCCCCTGAGAGGTGGCGAATGTGCAGATCTAGCAGCCAGCAGACCAAAGCGCCCTTTAGGTAATAGGAAACCTGGCTGTTGAGGCTATTTTCGTGGGGACGGTAGAGCTTGATCCAGGCGTCGAAACTGGATTCTCGCAGCGATTGTACGGCTCGACCTGGAGTGCGCTGCAGCCGGCCAATTTGCTCGGCCAGGATCTTTAAAAAATCTTCGGCGCTGAGGATCCCTGGCCGCAGCAAGATGACATTTTCGTAGTAGCTGGTTGCCCCCTCGCAAAACCACAGACAGTCCACGTAGTTTTCTTGGTTGTAGTTAATTTTCTCCAAAGCCAGAGGGCGCAGCCGCTTGACGTTCCAAGCATGGAAAAGCTCATGGGCCAGCAGCGCCAAAAAGCGGCGGTAGGAGTGGGGCTGATGCAGCTCCAGTCCAGAATAATTGAGGGTGGCACTGTACTTGTGCTCCAGGCCGCCAAATCCCCCGGCTGACAAATGCACAATAAACCAGTAGCGGTCGTAGGGCAGCTCGCCAAAAAACGCCGCCGTGGCCCGGACAATTTTCTCGGCATCGGCCACCGCTTGCTCCAAATTTAGGGTGCCCGCTCCCCAGACCACGAAGTAGTGAGGGATCCCTTCCACCGCAAACGACCGCAACTGGTGCAGGCCCACCTCCACCGGGCTATCCACCAGCTCGTCGTAGTCTGCCGCCACAAAAGACTGGCCGGAAGCAGCATCCTCAGAAGAAGACCTCAAAGGTCGCAAACTGGTGGCGACGTGCCAGTCGGGTTTGGGAGGGATTATCGTCAAGGTGTAGGGCTCCCGCTCGCGACCGGGCACGTAGAGAAAGAGCGCCGCCCCGTTGAAGTAGGCGTGGGTGAGATCCAAATGGTTGGTGCGCACCGTCAGCTCGTAGGCGTAGACCCGATAGCGGATCGCGACAGCCGAACAGCGGGGCGGCTCGATCTCCCAAGTGTGCTTATCTACCTTCCGCCAGGCCAAAGGGATCCCTTGCTCCGTTGCTGCCTGAAACTCTTGCACATGGCGGGCATATTCCCGCACCAGGTAGGATCCCGGCGTCCACACCGGCAGCCGCAGTTGCAGAGGTACTTCTGGATCCACCTCTTGGATCTGTAGTTCCACCTCCAAAAGGTGATTGGCCGGCTCCGGCATCCGCACCGTGAAATGCTGACGGCTTAGCTGAGAAGGGGCGGCAACCCCACCCTGCGCGATCCCCATATAACTTTCCTCGCACCTCCCGCCTGCACCGTCCCAAAACAGTGCGCTAGAAGCATATCTTGGACAGGAGACAAGACTTCAAAGATGTAGCTCCTGCTACAAAGATATCCAAGCAGAGTCTTTTAGCTTAGGATAATCTTGCCGCCGAGGTCATTTTTGAGTCAAGGGTGGCTTGGGTCAATAGCGGGCAGCTCAACCCCGGCACTCCTGGCTGATCTTGTTGGGTTGATTCTAAGGGATAAACTGACCTTAAAAGGTTGAAGAATATGGCAGTGGCCATTGCAGAAAAATCTCTGGTTGCAGCCTTCAAACAGTTGGGAGGGCCTCACCATCCTCCGGTTATCGAAACGTTTGAGCGCGGTAAGACCATCTTCTTTCCTGGGGATCCGGCGGAGCGGGTTTACTTTTTGGTGAAAGGAGCTGTCAAGCTCTCGCGGGTCTACGAAATGGGGGAAGAAATTACCGTCGCTCTCCTGCGGGAAAACAGCATCTTTGGGGTGCTCTCCTTCATCACGGGGCAGCGCTCCGACCGCTTCTATCACGCGGTGGCCTTTACCCGCGTCGAGCTGCTCTCTCTGCCCATCGAACAGGTGGAAAAATCCTTGCGGGAGAACGCTGAGCTCTCCATGTTGCTCCTCAAGAGCCTGTCTTCCCGCATCTTGCAGACGGAGATGATGATCGAGACGCTGGCCCACCGCGACATGGGATCCCGTCTGGTCAGCTTTCTACTGATCCTCTGCCGCGACTTCGGGGTGCCCGGCCCCAATGGAGTCACCATCGATCTCAAGCTATCCCACCAGGCCATTGCGGAAGCGATCGGCTCCACTCGCGTCACCATCACTCGTCTGTTGGGGGAGCTGCGCAAGAAGAACTACATTTCCATCCACAAGAAAAAGATCACCGTCCACGACCCAATGCAGCTTGGCCATCGCTTTGCCTAGGGGGAGAAGCTGCCCCTAGGGCCGTTTCCAGGAATTTACCAGTCGGGACAATCCCTCCCTCTGGGAGAGGAGTAGCCGTGCCACCAGGGCAGGGCAGCGACGAGGGAACCTCCCCTCAACCACCAGGGGCTGAGAGCGATCCTTGGGGGGAGGCTTGCTGCTGGGCCAGAGCAGCCAAGATCTTTTCCCCCATTTCCCGACAGCCGACGAGGGTCATCCCCTCAGAGTAGATGTCGGCAGTGCGGTAGCCCTGGGCCAAAACCGCCTCGACGGCCTGTTCGATGCGGTCGGCAGCCTGGGGCTGATCCAAGGAGTAGCGCAGCAGCATTGCCCCGGAGAGCACCTGGGCAATGGGGTTGGCCTTGTCTTGTCCGGCAATATCCGGGGCTGACCCGTGTACGGGTTCGTACACCCCAGGGCCAGAGGATCCCAAAGAGGCAGAGGGCAACATGCCGATGGACCCGGTCAGCATCGCCGCCTCGTCGGAGAGGATATCCCCGAAGAGGTTCTCCGTGAGAATGACGTCAAACTGCTTGGGCCAGCGCACCAACTGCATGGCAGCATTATCGACGTACAGGTGGGACAGCTCCACGTCGGGGTACTCAGCCGCAATGGCGGTAACCCGCTCCCGCCACAGTTGTGACACTTCCAGGACATTGGCTTTATCCACCGAGCAGAGCTTGCGCCGGCGTTTGCGGGCCAGTTCAAAAGCCACACGGGCAATGCGATCCACCTCCGCCTCGCTGTAGGCCATGGTGTTCACACCCCGCCGGGATCCCTTGGCATCTGTGAAGATCCCTTTGGGTTGGCCGAAGTAGATGCCGCCGGTGAGCTCCCGCACCACCACCAGGTCGATCCCGGCAACCACCTCCGGCTTGAGGGAAGAGGCCTGCACCAGTTGCGGAAAGATCTTCACCGGGCGCAAGTTGGCAAACAGCCCCAGGCCCGCCCGCAAGCCCAACAAAGCCCGCTCAGGGCGCTTCTCCCGCGGCAGGGTGTCGTACTTAAAGTCGCCAACTGCCGCCAAGTAAACAGCATCGCTCTCCTGGGCCATTTTCAAGGTCTCTGGCGGCAAGGGATCCCCCGTGGCTTCGTAGGCGGCCCCGCCAATCAAGCCCTCCTGCCACTGGAGGGAAAACCCCACCTGAGCGGCAACCGCATCCAAAACCGCCCGCCCCACCTGCATGATTTCAGGACCGATCCCATCTCCGGCCAGGGCTGTAATCCGATAGGTTCGGACAGCAGAGGAAGGAACGCTCATGGGCGGTCACAGCAAAAGAATGCGTAGCGATATTACCATCCCTTGGCCCCCAGGTTTGCCGAAAAGTCCCCCACGTCCAAAAAAAGTGCAGCCCGGCCACCGGCCTGCTGCACTCAGAGTTATCAAGCCGATATTCTGCCCTCTAGAACAGGCCCAGGGTGACCCACTTATCCAGAGGCAAGGTGGCGCCAATGCCCAAATAGAGGGTGACCAAGGTGCCGATCAAAAACACCGTCGTCGCCACGGGGCGGCGCAGCGGATTCTGAAACTTGTTGACGTTTTCGATGAAAGGCACAAACAGAAGGCCGACCGGAATGGCCGACATCAGGGCAATGCCCAAGAGCTTGTTGGGAGCAATGCGCAAAATGTGAAACGCGGGGTAGAGATACCACTCCGGCAGAATTTCCAGCGGCGTGGCAAAGGGATCCGCCGGCTCGCCGACACCCGCCGGATCCATGACCGCCAGGCCGACAATCACCCCAATAGTGCCCAGGATCACCACCGGGAACATAAAGAGCAAATCGTTGGGCCAAGCGGGCTCCCCGTAGGTCATGTGGCCCATGTTCTTCTTCAGCTTGGCCAAAACTTTGGGATTGTCTAGGTCAACTTTGCGGGTAATCGCCTCGGTTGCTATCACTTGCTTTGAGACCGGCATAGCCATTCTCCTTGTCTAGGGCAAAAGTTCTGAAAAGATGCATCCAGGGTGCCCGGCTCACAAGAACCGGTTTGGGATCACAAAGGCCCGGAGATGCCCTGGCGGCGGATCATCAGAAAGTGCATCGTCATGAAGACCGCCGTCAGCCAAGGCAACACAAAGGTGTGCAGGCTGTAGAAACGGGTGAGGGTGGCTTGGCCAACTGCCTCGCCGCCGCGGATAAGCTGGACCAGGGCATCCCCCACCACCGGAATGGCACTGGGCACCCCGGAGACGATCTTGACTGCCCAATAGCCCACCTGATCCCAAGGCAGGGAGTAACCGGTAACCCCAAAGGAAACCGTCAGTACCGCCAAGATCACGCCGGTTACCCAGGTCAGCTCGCGCGGCTTCTTGAACCCCCCCGTCAGGTAAACCCGGAAGGTGTGTAGAATCATCATCAACACCATCATGGAAGCACTCCAGCGGTGGATGGAGCGCAGCAGCCAGCCGAAGTTGACCTGGGTCATGATGTAGTTGACCGATTCAAAAGCCTCGGCCACCGTTGGACGGTAGTAAAAAGTCATGGCAAAGCCGGTGGCAAACTGAATGAGGAAGCACACCAGCGTGATGCCGCCGAGGCAGTAGAAGATGTTAACGTGGGGCGGAATGAATTTTCCGGTTGCGTCATCGACGAAAGGCGTGATCTCCAGCCGCTCGTCTAGCCAGTCGTAAACTTTGCTCATGATGCCTGCAATTTTTAGAGTTGGATATCCAGGGCGGGGCGGGCCCACTCCCTATGGCACTGTAACACAATTCGTTAACACGATCATGAAGTCGGGCTCAGCTTTGAGACAGGGATCCCTACACCAACAGCCCAAACGCCTGCTGATGTCTCATCTTGTTCACGTTTCTTAGTATTTCTTAGCTTCTTCTTCAGTTTGGGATCCGATGATTGCGCAGAAGCCGAGATCTGGGGAAAGCAGTTGCAGAGGGTTGGGGATCGGATGGGGGTTACGCCAGGCTGTCCGAGTTTTGTTGCTAGGGTGCCTGCTCTGGGCGAGTTTGGGCATTGGCGCCTGTCAGGTGCAGGCCAGCCGCTGGGGGGAAGAGCAGCAACTGCTGGCGCAGGCGTGGGCCTATGTGGATCGGGCCTACGTGGATCCGGGTTTCAACGGACAGAACTGGTGGCAGGTGCGCCAGCGCTTTCTCTCTCGGCCCCTGAAGGATCGGCAAGAGACCTACCGGGCCATCGAGGAGATGCTGGCAACTCTGGGGGATCCCTACACCCGCTTTTTGGACAGGGAGCACTACCTCAGCCTGCAGACTTCCACTGCTGGCGAGTTGAGCGGCGTCGGCCTCCAGATTGCCATCGACGGGCAGGGGGCAGTACGGGTCATCGCCCCAATGGAGGGGACTCCTGCCGAGCGGGCCGGGATCCAACCTCAAGATGAGATCCTGGCGGTGGATCAGGTGCCAGTGGCAGGGCTGAGCTTGGATGAGGTGGCAGAACGCATGCGCGGCCCCAGCGGCACAACCGTTAGCCTACGGCTAAAGCGGCAGGAGCGCATCTGGGAGGTGGAGCTGGTGCGGCAGTCCATCCTGATCAACCCGGTGCGCACCGGTTTTTTCAAGCTGCCCCAGGGGGAGGTAGCCTACATCCGCCTCAGCCAGTTTAACGGCAATGCCGCCGCTCAAGTGCGTCAGGCCATCCAGGCCGCAGAAGCGCGAGGAGTGCGGGGCTACATCCTCGATCTGCGCAACAACCCCGGAGGGTTACTGCAGGCGGCCATTGAGATTGCTCGCTTTTGGATCCCCAAAGGCGACATCGTGCGAGTGACGGATCGCTACGGCATTCAGGACGGCATTCCCGCCACCGGCGAAGTCCTCACGGCAGCCCCCTTGGTCGTCTTAGTGAACCAGGGCAGTGCCAGCGCCAGCGAAGTCTTGGCGGGGGCGTTGCAGGACAGCGGACGGGCGCAACTGGTGGGAACGCGCACCTTCGGCAAGGGGCTGATCCAATCCCTGCTGGAGCTGGCGGACGGCTCGGGGCTGGCCGTGACCACTGCCAAATACCTCACCCCCAACGGCCACGACATTCATCGCCAAGGGATCCAGCCCGATGTGGAGGTGGCCGCGGGCCCTGTTCCCCTGACGGCAGAAAGCCTGGGCGGCCCTGAGGATGGGCAGTTGCAGCGGGCTTTGGAAGTGTTGGGGGCGACTTTGTCGGTGGCCCAGGGGATCCCAGCGGCAGCTAACACCTGAGGGGGAGAAGGGGAGTGCCTGTTTGTCTGCGATTCGTTTTAGGATCAGGTTTAGCCGTCCACTTGGCCCTGCTCTCGATCCCTCTGGCATGAATGCCCTGCAAAAATTTCACCACTTCTTCAACTGCTGCATTGGCGCCTGGCACACCGAGCGCACCTACCACTATTTAGATCGAGGGGAGGTGGAGCGTTCGCGCACCGACTTCACCATTCGCACCCTCACCCCTGAGCTCAAGGAGAAGGTACTGGCCGACAACAACTACCCCAACCACGGTGTGGACGGGTTTTTGGGCTTCCACCTGGCGTTTGAGACGGTTTCCGAAAAAGGGGAGGAGGCTGGGCAAGAGCTAAACATGCTCTTCGTGCCCCGGCGAGAAGGGCCCCGTGGGCTGGAGGGCGACTACTTGCGGGATCGGGCCTATGAGGAAGACCGCCCCATAGTGGCCAGCTTCCGCTTCGATCCCGGATCCCTGCAACTGGTGATGACCACCACCTACACCCGCGTCGTTGCTGTGGATACCATCACCTTGCTTAACCCACGCCTGCGCCTGCGCCAGATCCTCACCTACCAACGACCCCCTCACGGTCAGCCCTTGGAGGAGCTGCTGCTGGTGGGGTTTGGGGTAGAACAAAAGCTTACCTAGGGGGGTTTATCGGTGGATCCGGAGTTGATCCCTCCCGAAGACTTGCGCCTGCCCCAGCATCTGGCCCGGATTGAGGCCAGCTTTGAGCGGGGACAATACCGTCGGGTTCTGGAACAGGTGAAACAGGCCCAAAGCCGCTACCCGCAAGCGGGCAAGCTGCGGCTCTGGCAGGCCCTGGCCGAGGAGGCCCTTGGAGAGACCCAGGAGGCGATCCGCTTGGCGCAAACCTTGCTGGGCAACCCGGATCCGGAAGTGGCTCAACAGGCCCGCTACGTGTTGGGCATCTGGCAGGCTCCGCGTCTGCGGCGACCAGCAGAGTGGTTGCTCGAAATCCCAGATCTCAGCCATCTGGAAGAGGCCGAGCCAGGGGAACGCCGTCTGGTCTATGAGCGCCCCCGCCGCCCAGCTTCCCTGCCAAAAGTCGCCGATCCCATCCGCCGCGAGGCTGCTCCCCCCTTGAATACCCAACGGCTGACGTGGGTGTTGATCGGGATCCTTTTCGCCCTGCTAGCGGTGATGGCCTGGCTGCCCTAGCCCAGCCCTGGGTCGGCGCAGAGACAGGCTGCCTGACCCAAAAGCAGCAACAGCCGCCCTCGTCGCCCCCGAGTTGAAGAGAGATACTGGGAATAGGGATGGCTGTAACCCTTGGCTGCAGATGCTGGGCGAGCGTCCCAGTTGGATCCCGGGCAACAGTAGGTAACCAGCGGAGGTTGAGAGTGGCTACACAGACATTGGTCATCGATGCAGTAGAGCAGTTGGGCTTGCGGGTCACTCTGGGAGATATTGCCTCCAGCACAGGCCTGGCCCTAGAGGAGGCCAAACAGGAGTTGCTGAAGTTAGCCCAAAAGGCTGGGGGGCATCTCCAGGTTTCGCGGCAGGGGGAGATTGCCTACGTTTTCCCGCCCGACTTTCGCGACATTCTCAAGCGCAGGGAGCAGCAGGATCGGCTGGCAGCCTTGCGACGCAAGCTGTGGGGCGGCTTTCTCTACGGGCTGCGCATCTCCTTCGGCATCCTGTTGGTGGTGTCGATTATCCTCATCACCCTGGCGTTGATAGCTCTGCAGATGGCCAGCAGTCGTGAAGAGGGCAGCGGCAGTCGCAGTCGCTCGCGCGAGGTGGGGTTCTTCTACTTCCCCAACCTTTGGGTGGGCAACCCCTTCTGGAGTCCCTACCCCTACTACGGGGGCTATTCCGGTCGGGCGCAGCCCCGCCGGGAAAAATCGGAGATGAACTTTTTGGAGGCGGTGTACAGCTTCCTGTTTGGGGACGGGGATCCCAACGCCAACCTGGAAGAGGAGCGCTATGCCTTGATCGGCCAAGTGATCCGCGCCAACGGGGGGGTGATCGCCGCCGAGCAGGTGCTGCCCTACCTGGATGTGGAGCCGGGATCCCCGGCCCTAGAATACGAAGACTATATGCTGCCCATTCTGCTCAAGTTCGACGGCCAGCCGGAGGTAAGCGAGGACGGCGATATCGTCTATCGCTTCCCAGAGCTACAGGTGGCCGCCTCAGAGCGCCGCTCCAAGAAGATCCCGGAGGTGTTGCAAGAAAAACCCTGGGTGTTTAGCCGCGCCACCCCTGAGCAACTGACCCTAGCTGCTGGCTTGGGTGTGCTCAATTTTCTCTTGGCGGCCATTCTCTACGGGGCGCGGGAGGAGGTGGCAGCCGCCGCTGGCAGCAACGCCTTTTTGGCGTTTATCTACCCGCTGATTGGATTCCTCTTTCTCTACGGCACGCTGTTTTTGGCAGTGCCTGCAGTGCGGTGGCTGACGTTGCAGTTCCGCAACCAGGGGGTGGAGCGCCGCAATCGCATCCGGCGGTTCTGGCAAGAGCGGCTGAAGCGTCCCTCCGAGGCGCTGCTGCGCAAGCTCGACTTTGCCCGCCGCTTCCGCCGCCAAGAAGTGGTGCGGGAGTCGGACACCATCTACTCTACGGAGCGGGATCTGATCGAGCAGCGGGACTACCGGCTGGACGAGCCGGCCTTTCGCCAGCTTTTGCAGCAGGAGCAACCCCTGGAAAGCAAGTCGGAAGAGGTGCCCCGGCCTCGTCTCTAGCGAGGGGTTGAGGCCTGCCCAAGGGTCTTATCGAGCCATGGCCAATGCCAGTAGCGCGCAAGGCAAGCAACAGGATGGGAGGCAGGGGGGCCTGGTCCGCCTGGGGATCGACGTGGGAGGCACCTTCACGGATCTGGTGCTCCTCCAGGAAGGCCAGATCCGGACAGCCAAGGTGCTCTCCACCCCCAGCCCAGAAGCGGGGGTCTTTGCCGCCCTGGACAAGCTGGGCCCAGTTGAGGTGGACGTGTTCTGCCACGGCATGACGGTGGCCACCAACGCCCTCTTGGAGCGCAAGGGATCCCCCACCCTGTTTCTGACCACGGCGGGCTTCCGGGATGTGCTGGCCATTGGTCGCCAAAACCGTCCTTCCCTTTACGACCTCACTCAGCCCAAGCCAGAGCCGGTGGTGCCCCGCCACCACTGCCTGGAGGTGAAGGAGCGCTGCAGCGCCGGCGGCGTGGTCGAGCCGCTGACGGAAGAGGAAATCCAGCGCGTCCTCCGGGAAGTGGGCGAGCGGGTAGAGCAGGATGGGATCCGTGCCGTGGGGGTGGGATTCTTGTTTTCTTTCCTCTACCCGGAGCACGAGCAGCGCCTGGGGGCGGCCCTGAGAGAGGCTTTCCCCGACTTGCATGTTTCCCTCTCCTGCGAAGTGGCGCCGGAGTTTCGGGAATACGAGCGCTTTAGCACCACGGCCATTGATGCCTACCTCAGCCCGGTGCTGTCGGGCTACCTGCACCGCTTGGCGCAGGGCTGCCGGCAGCGAGGGATCCCCGAACCCCTGATCATGCAATCCTCCGGCGGCGTCACTTCCATTGCCCAGGCAGCGGCTCATGCCTCGGTGGCGCTGCTTTCGGGGCCGGCGGGCGGCGTTTACGGAGCGGCCTACCTGGGCCAGCTGAGTGGCTACTCCCATTTGCTTAGCCTGGACATGGGAGGGACCAGCACCGATGTGGCCCTCATTCAAGACGGCATCCCCCAGGTTACCCCGTCAGCGGTAGTGTGCGGCCTGCCGGTGCAGCAGCCCCAGATCGACATCCACACGGTCAGTGCTGGGGGCGGATCCCTGGCCTCCCTGCTACCCGGGGGCGGGCTGCAGGTGGGGCCGGAGAGTGCCGGCTCCAACCCTGGGCCGGCCTGCTATGGGCGGGGAGGAACGGCTCCCACGGTAACCGACGCCAACCTCTGGCTGGGCTACTTGCCGGATGGGGGCTGGCTGGGGGACGCTGTTTGCCTACGGCGGGACTTGGCCGGCCAGGCCATCGGAACGCTGGCGGAGCCCTTGGGTTTGACTTTGGAGGAGACGGCTGTTGGCATTCGCACCCTGGCCAATGTGGCCATGGCGCGGGCTTTGCGGGTCATCAGCGTGGAGCGGGGCTTGGATCCTGCCCATTTTGCCCTGCTGGCCTTTGGCGGAGCTGGGCCCATGCATGCCTGTGCTTTAGCAGAAGAGCTGGGGATCCGCCGCATCTTGATCCCGGCCTTTGCCGGTGTCCTCTCGGCTCTGGGTATGGCTTTGGCCGATCTGCGGCGGGACTACCGGCGGGCCATCCTGCAGCCGCTGCAACAGTTGGAGGGGGAAGGGGGAGGATCCCTTTTGGCCCAGTGGGCGGCGCCCCTCATCCGCCAGGCGCAAGCCGACCTGCAGGAGCCGGGGCTCTCCTTCAGCCTCGACCTGCGCTACCGCGGCCAGTCTTTTGAGCTGGAGATCCCGGCCCAGTTGTCGGATCCGGTTTCTCTCTTGGAGCAGCGGTTTCACCAGGCCCACCGCCAGCGCTACGGCTGGCAGGATCCCGACCAAGAGGTGGAGGTGATCCAGCTGCGTCTGCGGGCGGTACAAGCTTTGCCCCCTGTGCCTTTAAAGGCGCCGCCCCCCCTGCCAGGGGATCCCTTCAAGGGGGAGCGCCAGGCCTGGACGGGCGGCCGGATGCGACCGGTCCCAGTCTACGATCGGCGGCGCATGGGGGTGGGGTTTCAACTGGGCGGGCCAGCGATTGTGGAGATGCCGGAGGCTACCGTGGTGATCGAAGCCGGTTGGACGGGCAATATCGACGCCGTGGGAACCCTGATCCTGAGCTGCGGGTGATTCCGTTGCCAGGTGCGGCCCTCGGGAACCCTTCCTCAGCTTGGTTGCCAGCAGTTTTGCAAGGTTTTGAGGTTTTCTCTAAATTGGCAGGGCTCAGGTTATTGCGGCAGGGCGGACGATGGGACTCGAACCCACGAATGGAGGAACCACAATCCTCTGCCTTAACCGCTTGGCTACGCCCGCCAGGATCCTGGGGATCTAGCTTAGCATGGGACAAACAGAACAGAACCGCAAAGATTGAAGCGCCCCAACATGCTGCCCAGAACCGAACTACTGAAAGGAGCGGAGTATCGAGAAACCTTGGCGCGCATTCTGGATCTGGGGGAGCAAGCCCTCAAAACCTGGCAAGTGGTCTGGAGTGACTTTCTCTCCCCGGCAGAAGTAGCCGAGGTACAAAGCCGGTTGCACAACTTGGCCGAACTGCAGGTGATGGCCTGGGGAGGCTATGCCCAGGCAGAGCGGCAACGCCTAGCCCTGGCCCGCCCTGAGGTCAGCCTGGAGGTGGAAGGCGCAGAAGGGATCCCCTTGGCCGCCGTTCAAATCCAAGGAAACTTTCTTTTCGACCCGGCCACCCACCGCGACTTTTTGGGAGCCCTTTTGGCGACGGGAATTGCCCGCGAGAAGGTGGGAGACATCCTCGTGGTGGGCGAATTCGGGGCCCAGGCCATCGTTGTGCCGGAGCTGGTGGACTATCTCAGCCTCAACCTAACCCAGGTGCGCAGCGTGCCCGTCAAGGTCAGCCGGATCCCTCTCAGCCAGTTGAAGGTTCAACCGCCGCGGGTGAAGTCCATCACCAGCGTGGAAGCCTCTTTGCGCCTGGATGCAGTGGCCTCGGCAGGATTTGGCCTGTCTCGCAGCAAGATGGTGGAAGAGATCCAGCGGGGAGAGGTGCGGGTTAATTGGAAGCCGATTACCCAAGCCAGCTACACCGTCGGCCCCCAGGATTGGATTGCCATTCGCGGTCGCGGTCGGCTGCAAATTGAAGAGGTGGCCGAGACGAAAAAGGGCCGCTTTCGCATCCAGATGAAGCGGTATCTCTAGGTTTTTGGAGATCGGCTGCCCGCCTGAGCCGGGGCAAGATCGCGGCTCCTGGCAAATGTTAGGAAAAAGGGAAGAAGGCCCAAGGATAGAGCAAATACTCCAGGTAAAACAACTTCCAGATCAGTTGATAATAGGTGACAATCGCGTCGCGGCAACCCAGATCCAGGCGAACACCATAGCCCAAAAGGATCCCCAACCCCAGCCCATGTCCTAACAGCATCCAGGCGCCCCGGCCCATGAGGAGAAAATAGCTTCTCAAAGCGATAAAGGCTAGGTAACAAGCGGCCAAAATGCCGATGCAAAACTTTGAGATCCGCTCCTGGCCAAAGCGCAACGAAAAGGTGGCAATGGCAAACCGGCGATCCCCCTCCATGTCGGGAATATCCTTGAAAAGGGCGATCACCAGCCCAAAAATAGACATAAACCCTGTCAGAAAAACAATGGGAGCAGAAAGCTCGACTCCCCCCTGCATCAACTGCTGAAAATGGCTGTACAGGCCCAGATTGACGATCAACCCCCGCACACAATAGATACAAGCCGAGGCCGCCAGCGGAAACCGCTTCAACCGCAGGGGGGGCAGGGAGTAGGCCGTGCCGATCCCGTTGCTCAACAGCACCGTCAACAACAGGTACGGGATCCCTGTCAGGGCCAATAGGATGGATGCCACCCCGCAGGCGGCGACGATCCCCACCCCCTGTCGCCAACTCAGGGAGCCGGCGGCCAAGGGCAGATGGGGTTTGTTGATGAGGTCGATCTCGATATCCGTGAGCTGGTTGAGGCCGACAATGTAGACATTGGCCGCCAGACAAGCCACCCAAGCCACGCCCAACTGGGGAAGGACAGCTAGCAGGGCCGTTGGTTCAGCGGCCACGAACCCGGCCAGCAAGTAGAGGCCCAGTAGACTGGCACTGGTGCCGTAGACCTGGCACTGGTGCCGTAGACGGTGTGGGGCCGAGCAAAACGCCAAAGAACCTGCCAATTTGGGGTCATTCTAGCCAGCAGCGATACAGCTCATGGCCCGAAGCCCTCTCGCGGAGAGTGGCTAGGGATGGGGAGAGTCTTTAAGGAGGGCAGCCAGGGCCGACCAGCGGGGATCCACCGGCGGCGGCGCAGCCGCTTCCACCACAATGCCCGGGCAATCGGGGCGACAGGGCAACTGGTGGGGCATCTCCAAATGCAGGTGTTGGTACATCCAGTCTTCGATATCCAGCTCGCCGTTGGGCGGCAGGCTCTCCAGCAGATCCTCTTCGTCCCGCAATTCCAACTCCAGGGGCGGGGGTTCAGGACTGGGCTCCCGAATCAGGATGATCTCCTCAACCTGCAGATGCAGCCGGTGGTTAAACTGCTGCAGGCAGCGGTGACAGGTGAGGGTGACGATGGTGCGGGCCTCGGCGCTCACCTCCAGGAAATGCCCCCGGTGGCTGGCCTGCAGGGATCCCTCCACAGGGGTCAAGCTCTCAAAACCTGGGAAAAACTGCCTAAAGTGAACCTCTTGGGTTTGACCAGGCATCTGCCGCAGGTCGGATAGACGAATTGGCCTCAGCATGACATCCCCCTTTATACGTCTTGGGTAGCAGGGATCCCGGAATCGCCCCTATCGGCAAGAGAGCCGCACAGCCAGCGCATCCAGGTCAGGGTCGAGAAGAGGCCCGCCGGATCACCAGGCGACGGTCAGGCTCCTTGCCACGGCTGAAAGTTTCCAGATCGGCGTAGGCAGGGTCTTTCAGGAGCGTGTGGATCTGCCGCCGCTCGGCAGCAGAAAGATCGGGAAACTCGTATTCCCGACCACTGGTTCTCACCTTTTCCACCGCGACAGCAACCAAGGCTTTGAGCTCCTGCAAACGGCGCTGACGATAGCCATCCAGATCCAGGATATAGGGCTGCTGTTGGTCTTCTGGCTGGTTGAGGTTGAGAAGGGTGTTGGCCAAATACTGCAACGCATCCAAAACCACCGGGGAGCGCTCTTCCTCGGGGCCGGCTTCTTTGGACGGCGGCAAGGGCGATGCAGGCGCTTTTGAGAGCAACATTTGCTTCTGAGCCGGCGTTAGAGAATCGGCCTCGATTTCGATTATCTCCCCCACCACTCGCACCACCGCCGGGATTCCCATCGCCGCCAGCACCTGCTGCAACCACTGCCTGGCCCGTTCTCGATGTTCGGCAGGAGAAAGCTTGCCCTGGGAAGGCGCAGCGGTTCCCTCAGACTTCTGATGCGATTTTTTGGCGGCGGATCCCTTCACAGATCCCGTAGAGGACTCAGGGCGGCTCATCCTGGGCAGCTTCCAATTCTGAAGAGGTATCAAGCACTCGACCTAAGCCCGCCCCAAGCCAAGCAGCAAGGACTTGCTAGGGCTCAAAGGGCAGGGATTCGCGCCCTCCCCCGGCTGCCTTTGGCTTGGCTGGTCGGTCAACCTCCTTGGCTTCCCCTGTGCTCGCCTGGGCAGCGCGACGGCGCTCCTCTTCCACCAACTGCTGCAAGTTCTCAGGCAACGGCTCCCGCGAGAGCAAGAAGGTTTGCACGGTTTGGAAGATGTTGGAGACAAGAATATAGAGCAAGACCCCAGCCGGCAAGGGGAAGAACAGGAACATCGCCGAGAACAGCACAGGGGTGATGCGGGCCATCGAGCTCTGGCTGGGATCCTCCTGGCCGGCGTTGGTCAGGGATTGGTTCAGGTAAATGGAGACACCGAAAAGGACGATCATGCCGATGATGTCCCAGTGAATGGTGCCATCCGGATCAAAGGCGCCGACGCGGCCTAACTTGTCGATAAACAGAAAGCCCGTGTCAGAGGCCAAGCCCGGGATCGCAACCTCCACCGTCACTTCCCCCGGCTGCAGGGCCAGCAAGGTGCCATCCGGCTGGATCTGGGCCCGCTCTTCTCCTTTGGTGATCTTCCAGGTGGGCCGCAACAGGGTGGGATCCCCGCCCGCCTCTGCCACCAACTGCTCAAAGGGCTTGCCCCCCGGCCCCTGCAGCCTAAACTGCACCTGCTCCCCTACGGCAATCTTGGTGCCCTTGGGCGCCACCAGCACCACCGGCTTGTGTACCGAGTCGGTGACGAAGATGTTCTTGCTGGGGCTGACGTAGGGGGTGGGCACCACCTCTGCCGCCACCTCTGCTGGCAGGATCTGCAGGTTGACATCGTAGGTAACCGCCGCAAAGGGGGATCCCCGCAGCGTGGCAAACAGAGCAAACAGCACCGGCATTTGAATCAAGAGCGGCAGACAACCCCCCAGCGGGTTGACCCCCAGCTCGCTGTACAGTTTGGCCTGGGCCTCGCGCAGCTTTTGCGGGTCATCCCGGTACTTTTCCTGGATCTCTCGCATCCGCCGCTGCATCAGGGGGTTGATCACCTTCATGCGCCGCATGTTGCGGATGGATCCGACGTTGAGGGGGTAGAGGGCAAAGCGGATCACCAACGTCAGGAAGATGATGGCCAGTCCATAGCTGGGCACGATCCCGTAGAAAAAATCCAGGATCGGCAGCATGACGTTGTTGGAGAGAAATCCGACTCCGAAGTCCATGGGGGGTGCTGGCGAACGTCCGTAACCCATTGTAAGGGTTTCCGACCGGCTGACGAGGGCGTTTTCAGAGTTGAAGCGCTCCAATCAGCAAGAGAGACCTGGGCACTTGCCGGCCTCGCCAACCCTCCCCTTCTCCCAGGGGAGACTAGCCAAACGATTTCCCTGCCTTGCCGAGGGAGAGGGGCAGGGCGCGGCGGCATATCAGTGAAAAAGGAGGGGCTGCTTTGCCCCTCCCTCATCGTTCTGGTTAAACTTGGGGCTCTGGCAGCACCCCTTTTCTGGAAGCAAGAGGCGCTCTGGATGAGGATCCCTTTCCCCTGCCGACGGGACTACTTGACCTTGACCGTGGCGCCAGCTTCCTCTAGCTTCTTCTTGATCTCGTTGGCTTCCTCTTTGGGGATCCCTTCCTTGACCGGTTTGGGAGCAGCCTCCACAAGATCTTTCGCATCTTTCAGGCCCAAGCCGGTCAACTCGCGCACCACCTTGAGGACGGCGATCTTCTTATCCGCGGGGACAGCCTCGAGAATGACATCAAAGGCCGTCTGCTCTTCCACCGGTTCAGGCGCCGCTGCCGGCGCCGGCGCCGCTGCTGCTGCCACGGGAGCAGCCATGACCATGCCACCTGCCGGGGCAGCCGCACTGACGCCAAAGGCTTCTTCGATGGCTTTCACCAACTCGGAAGCTTCCAACAAGCTCAACGCTTTCAACTCTTCCAGGATCTTTTGAACACGCTCCGAAGCCATGGTCTTGTCTCCTCAGGGTAACGAAGTGGATGGGGTGGAATCGGGTCGATGAACCCAAGACAGGCCGAGCCCGTCAGGCCGCCTCCTTGTCGGCAATAGCCCGGATGGCCCTTGCCAGGGAGGCCGGGATTTCTTGGATACCGCGGGCCACCTGCGTAGGCACGGCATTGAGCCCAACCGCCAGTCGAGTGGCTACCGACTTGAGGCTGCCCGCCACCTGGGCCATGAGCACCTCCTTGGGCGGCAGCTCGGCGATGGCCTTGGCCTGATCCAAGGTCAGAGATAGCCCCTCGGCAGCGGCGCCGCGGAACTCGGTTTTCTTGGTTTGCTTGGCGAAATCTTGATACGCCTTCAGGGCTGCCGGAATATCGCCCCGGATCATGATAAAGGCCGTCGGCCCTGACAGGAAGGGAAGAATTCCTGCCCAAGCCTTTTGGTCGGCGACAGCCCGCCGCATCAAGGTATTTTTAACAACCATGCAGACAGCATCCGCCTTGCGCAGCTCCGCCCGCAGTTGGTTCATCTCGGAAACGGTCAGCCCCTTGTAGTCGATTACCAGCACCATTTGGCTGGCTTGCAACAGGGAGCGAACTTCATCGACCATCTCCGCTTTTTTCGCTAAAGGTTGCTTGCCCATACGCTCACCTCCTTTGTGGTCACTGGCTCACTGAGAGCCGAACAGGTGTTGCCGTCGGAAGGGGGTATCTGGAGCCGCCAAAGAGAATGCGCCTCAGCCATAGCCGAGACGCATTGAGGCAAGCGTAACCTAGCAGTCCACAACGGGATCCCTTAGCACTCCGCTCAAACCTCGGCAGGACATTAAGCCCCTTGGCCCCTGCTGTCTTCGGCTCGCTATTCGACTGTGGAAAGCTCTTCTCTGCCCAGATCCTCCGGAAAAATGGCCAATTCAAACGGCAAGCAACTGCCTTTGCCCCTTTGCAGCGCCGAAGCAGGCTTAAGCAACCAACTTCAGCTCTCGCAGAGCATTGATGTCAACCTCAATCGAGGGCCCCATTGTAGCACAAACATGTAGAGCTCGCCAATACTTGCCCTTGGCTCCAGGGGGACGGTTGCGATCAATGGACTCCTGCACGGCTTTCAGGTTTTCCAGCAGAGCTTCGACGGGAAACTTGCACTTGCCGAAGATCAAATGCACAATGCCGGTTTTGTCCGCCCGGTACTCCAGCTTGCCGGCTTTGAACTCCTTGATGGCTTGGGCCAAATCCATGGTGACCGTCCCGCCCTTGGGAGAGGGCATGAGGCCGCGCGGCCCCAATAGCCGCCCCAGCTTAGCAACCTGGGGCATCACATCGGGGGTGGCAATCAGCAGGTCGAAGTCGATCACGCCCTTGCCGATCTCCTCGATCAGGTCTTCAAAGCCCACCCGGTCGGCCCCTGCGTTCTGGGCTTCCGTAACCTTCTCGCCGCGGGCAATCACCGCCACGCGAATCTCCTGCCCGGTGCCGCGGGGCAAGACGACGGTGGTGCGCAACTGCTGGTCGGCGTACTTGGGATCGATCCCCAGGCGGATGTGAACCTCCGCCGCCTCGTCAAATTTGGCAGTGGCCGTCTCCTTCATCAGGGCCAGGGCTTCTGCGGGGGGATAGGCAATGGGCTTGACTTTCTCCCGCAAAGCTTGCATACGTTTGGACAGTTTTCGAGCCATAGTTTCTCCTCGGGGTGCTGGCGAGAACTTCTCTCCCCCATAATGGTCTGCCAAAACTTCCAGACAACAAAGACTAGAGATCCTTAAGTCGATCGACAATCAATCAACTATTGTCACCCCCATGCTGCGGGCGGTGCCGGCGATGATCTTCATGGCCGCCTCCACGTCACGGGCATTCAAATCGGGCAGCTTCTGCTCGGCAATCTGGCGCAGTTGCGCCCGCGTCAGGGATCCTACCTTGACTTTGTGGGGCTCACTGGATCCCGACTCAATGCCGAGGGCTTTTTTGATCAACACCGAAGCCGGCGGCGTCTTGAGGACGAAGGTGAAGCTGCGATCCTCGTAAATCGAGATCTCGACCGGCACCACCATCCCGGCTTGATCGGCCGTTTTGGCGTTATATTCCTTGCAGAAGGCCATGATGTTAACCCCGTGCTGGCCCAGAGCCGGGCCGATGGGGGGAGCGGGGGTGGCTTTGCCCGCTTGGATGGCCAGCTTGACCACTGCCACCAGTTTCTTAGCCATGAAACGCGGTTACACCTCTTTGCGCACTTGACCAAACTCTAATTCTACCGGAGTATCGCGCCCGAAAATCGAGATCAAAGCCTTGAGCTTGCCCCGCTCTGGGCTGACATCCACCACCTCGCCGTAAAATCCCTGGAAGGGGCCAGAGAGCACCTCGATGCGATCCCCAGGTGCCATGTCGATCTTGAGGGGCACTTCTTCCACCTCGACGCTGCTGAAGATGCGCTGGACTTCGCTGGGGCTAAGGGGCCGTGGCGTCACATGGCCGCGACCACGACCGTAGGCCCTTCTCTCTTCCGTGCCGACGAAGTTGATCACGTTGGGGGTGGTTTTCACCACCATCCAGGTGTCGTCGTTGAGATCCATGCGCACCAGCACATAGCCGGGAAAAATCTTTTCCTCTTGTTCCTGGCGCTTGCCGGATCGATCGAGCTTGAAGCCCGTCCGCTTCGGGATCACCACCTCGACAATCTGATCTGCCACATCCAGAGCCGCCGCCCGCTGCATCAGGGTGCTTTTGACTTTGTTTTCGCAGCCTGAAGCCACCTGCACGGCGTACCAGCGCAGGTTGCGGCGACCTTGACTTTCGCTTTCTTCCCCCTCCGCCGCCGTGCCCGCAGGCTCTAGGGGCTCGAGGCGGCCCCCCCGGCCTCTCCGCCGCTGCTCTGGCTCTGGGCTCATCACCTCACCTCCTCTCTGTATCTGTCTGTGTGCATGGGCCTCCTCTCCCCAAGTCCTTGGCAGGGGCCATCTGGGGAAAAACCTCACGAGAACAGTTGAGTGGCCAGCCAGCCGAACAGTTGATCGACCAGGTAGATGAACGAGGCGAAGGCCAACACAATCAGTAAAACTCCCACCGATTCGCTAATCAGTTGCTGGCGGCTCGGCCAAACAATTTTGGCCAACTCCGCACGGGTCTCTTGGAGAAAGCCTGGGATCCCTTTAGACTCAGTGGAACTGGAGTGGCCCCGGCTGGCGGGATCCAAACGCTGTTCCGTATCGGCTTTGCTAGAAGAGGTGCTTTTAACCACGGTGGTATCTCCTGATGGATCCCGAAAACGGTGCGCCACCTTTTAGCGCACGCAAGATCGGCTTAGCGATCTTAACAGATCTGTTGAGGGTGGGATCCCTCTCAAGGGTCGGGAGTGGACTCAGGCGTCAGCGCTCTGGGGGAGAGCACCAAAGGGCGGCGGGAGCGGTTGAATTGCTCTACCGCTGCGTCGATCCCGGCTTTGCTGTCCCAACGCGAGGCGGCATTTTGCCGGGAGAGAAACTCGGCGGCCCGCAGGAGGTCGTTCATGTCAATGCTGGTGCCGTCGAACAACTGGACGTTGCGGTCGCGGCGGATGGCCTCGTTGACATCTCCCCTTTGGGCCAGGGCAACTTCGGAGCTGGCCAGGATCCCCAGCAGAAGCAGACCCAGCGCTGCAGGGATCCCAAGCCGGCCAACAGGGGTGAAAGGGGAGCGGAGACGGTTTACAAACATCGATCCTGTTCCTCCACATCGGTGTGCTGCTCGGCCAGTCCCTCTGCCAGCAACTGTTGTTCTTCAGGCGTGAGGGGGCGTTTGGCCAACAGGTCTGGTCGCCTTCGCCAGGTGCGAACCAACTGCTGTTGCAGACGCCAACGGGCGATGGCTCGGTGGTCGCCTGAGAGAAGCACCGGCGGCACCTTGTGCCCTTGGAACTCCGGTGGACGGGTGTACTGAGGATACTCCAGTAGCCCCGTCTCGAAACTTTCGCTCCTCAGCGAATCTATCTTACCAACTGTGCCCGGCAAGAGCCGCACCACGCCGTTGATCAAGGCCAGCGCCGGGATCTCCCCCCCTGTCAGGACAAAATCGCCCAGCGACACCTCGCGGGTGGCCAGGTGTTGGCGGATCCGCTCGTCAAAGCCTTCGTACTGGCCACAGAGCAGGATGAGCTGCGCCTTTTGGGCAAGTTCTTGCAGCAGCGCCTGGTTCAGCGGTTGCCCCTGGGGCGTGAGCAAGATGATCTCGCAGGGATCCAGGCGGGGCAGGGAGGCGACGGCTGCAAAGAAAGGCTCTGGCTTGAGCACCATGCCCACCCCGCCCCCGTAGGGCTCATCATCGACCCGGCGGTGCTTGTCGGTGGCAAAGTCCCGCGGGTTGGTGCAGTGAACCTCGGCAATCCCCTGCTCTAGGGCCTTGCCCACCAGCCCGATGCGCAGCGGCGTTGCAAAAAACTCCGGGAAGAGGGTGATGACGTCGAACCGCACAAGACTTAGGAGGAGGCAGAGGGAGGTTCTGTGCGCAGCCGCTCTAGATCCAGGCGCAAAGACTCGATCTGGTGGATCAGTTCCATCAGCTCGGCCATCTCTTCTTTGGAGATAGGGGCAGAGCCGGCAGGGGAAGCCGTGGTCGGGGGGGTACTCTCAGCAGGAGCGGGCCTCTCGCTGTCTGGAACTGTGGCGGGGGCGTTGGCGGCTGGATCCCTGAGACTTTCAACGTAGCGGACAGCCTCCTGTTCGATCAGCTCCCCCTTTTGCTCCAGTTCTGCTGCCAGTTGTGCCAAGTCCATCGAGAGGCGGTTGAGGTTTTCGGCCCGCTTTTCCGGGTCTTGGAGGATCTCCACCAGGGCAGTGGCCGTGCCGTAAAAGATGTGGCGAGCCCGCGTGAACCAGTCAGAAGAAGAGCGAGAACTCATGGCAGCAGTCAAAGGGGGTGGGGATCTCCATTCTAGGCAATGCCTGGCGGGTATTGCTTGAGGCGCTTGGAATATGAGAACGGGCTCAATCCACGGCGCGAATCTCGCCGCTGTTGAGCCGCTCCACAACCAATTCCAGCAGCTCGTGCTCTTCTGGGGAAACCTCTTGATCGGCTGCGACGGCATTGAGGATCTGCTGTTGTTCAGCGCGGGTTAAGACCTTATCTGCCAAAGCCCGGTCGATCAAAGCTCTGAGCTCAGAAGGTTGAGGGGGTTCCACCGTTTTTCTCCTAGCGCTAGAGGGCAAGGGATCCCATAATGGGTTTTGGATCCAAGCAGGCACACCCGTCAGTATAGCGAGACAGTGGTGGAACCCCAGGTATCCCCAAAAAACCAGAGCTTCCAACCGGTGGGGGTGATCGGCGGTGGGCAGTTGGCGCAGATGTTGGCTTTGGCGGCTCGCCCATTGGGGATCCCGCTGATTGTTCAGGCTGCCGCTCCTACCGATCCGGCGGTGGCCGTGGCCGACGGCGTGGTCTGGGGTGCCGTGACCGACACCCAGGCCACAGCCCAGTTGCTGCAACGCTGCCCGGTGGTAACTTTTGAGAACGAGTTCATCCCGCTGGCGGAGCTGCAAAAACTGGATCCGCAGGGATCCCGCTTTCGTCCTCGCCTGAGCACGCTAGAGCCGCTGCTGGACAAGTTGCACCAACGGCAGTTTCTGGCAGAGCTGGGGATGCCGGTGCCGGCTTTTTGGCCTGCGGAGACGGCAGATCTACCTAGCCTGAGCTTTCCCTTGGTGCTCAAGCGGCGGCGGCAGGGCTACGACGGCCAGGGCACCCGCATCTTGCCCGACCGCGCGGCTTGGCAACAGACCCTTGCCGAGTACAGCGGGATCCCGCTGCTGGTTGAAGAGTGGATCCCGTTTGAGCGGGAGCTGGCGGTGATGGTGGCGCGAGGGCTGACGGGAGAAATCCAGATCTACCCCGTGATGGAGACGGTTCAAGTTAACCAAGTCTGTCGCCACGTCTTGGTGCCCGCCCGCATCCCTTCCTCTGTTGAGGCCGAGATCCGGGATTTGGCGGTCAAGGTGATGGAAAAATTGGATGCGGTGGGCGTGTTTGCCATCGAGCTGTTCTGGGTGCCGCCGCCCCAGCCCAAAGCCGGGATCTGGATCAACGAAATCTCGCCGCGGGTCCACAATTCCGGCCACTACACCCTGGAAGCCTGCCACACCTCACAATTCGAGCAACACCTGCGGGCCATCCTCGGCCTGCCCTTGGGGGATCCCTCCCTCAAGTGTGGGGGGGCAGTGATGGTGAACCTCTTGGGCTATGAGCACTCCACCAGCGACTATGCCGAGAAGCGGCAGCGCCTGGCCCAGCTCCCCAATGCCACGGTGCATTGGTACCACAAAACCCCTGCCCGCCCAGGGCGAAAACTGGGCCATGTAACCGTCTGTCTGCCGACTGCTCCCTCTCCTTTCGAAGCAGCAGCCCTTGTTCGCACCCTCGAATCCCTCTGGTACCCCCAGCCATGAGCCAAGCGCAGGATCCCTCTTTTTCTCCGGCCATCCAAACCCTGATCCAGGCCATGCAAAGGCGGGATGTGCCCGCGGTAGCGCAGCAGGTCAACGGCCTCTCCCCCCAAGAGCGCTCCGCGGTGTTGACTCCCGCTCTCCAATACCTTGCCGAGGTGGATCCCGACAGCGCCCGCTGGTTTGTTCGCCACCTCATGGCCCCTGCCGTCAAAGCCCAACTGCGAGCAGGGATCCTCAAAGCCGCCCAAGATTACCTGCAAGAGGCCGGCTTCCAAGAAGGGATCGATTACGAGCTCAAGCCCCATCCCCAATCGGGGGGTCAGATCTTAAGCCTTAGCCGCCGAGCCCTGCCCTATGCCGCCCCCGATGACGATCCCTTTGGGCAGTTGTTGCTGGCCGAGTTCTGCGAATTGCGGGACTAGACCACCATGAGCGGTACGAGTTATCGGCTGCAGGTGCTCGACCTCACCGCCCTGCCCCAATTGCTGGAGCTGGATCGCCGCTGCTACGGCGGATACTGGGGAGAACAGGGCTATCGCGCGGAGCTGGAAAGACCCAGCAGCACGGTGATCGGGGTTGTGGCGGAACCGGCTGCCGCTGGCGCTTCCTGTGGCTTGGGCCGAACGGAGTTCCCCCCTCCCTCTCCAGACCTCGCGACGCAAACGACCCAAGCGCTCGTGGGCTTTGGCATCCTCTGGCGCATCGAAGAAGAAGCCCACATTATCTCGTTGGCGGTGGATCCCGACCATCGGCGGCGCGGCTTGGGCCGCAGGATCCTGGAGGAGCTGTTCAATCACGCTCGAGCCGCAGGCTGTCGCTGGGCCACGCTCGAGGTCAGAGCCTCTAACCACGCCGCCATCCACCTCTACGAATCGGCAGGGTTTCAATTGCTGGGACGCCGCAAGGGCTATTACAGCGGAGAAGATGCGCTGGTCTATTGGAAAAAGCCAATCTAGAAAAGCAACAACACTGAAAATTTGTGGAAGTTCGCAACCAGATCCCTAGACAAACCGGCAGCCAAGTCTGGCAATCCTACAGAAGATCAATATCGACAGAGCTTTAACTGCCCGGCTGAACTTGTCGTTATTTTGTAGGTTTTGTAGATCATTCAGATTTCCTCTTCTCCTGGACGCAAGCTGCCAGATGTAACTTTTTTAGGCAAAATTTGGCTACAGCCAATTAGGAGCATCTTTTGCGATTTAAGATTGCAATTAGATAAATGGCTGCGGACAATCTGACGATAGGCCAAGACATACTACAACCTAAGCAGACCCCCCTGTTCAGTGGCACCCCTGGAGCCTCGGCCAATTTCCTAGGCTGATGTGAATAAACGTAAAGTTTTACATCGAGATTCAGCACTCCTGCTTAAATTCGTGCTTTCCCCCCCCCTGTCGGGCCAGCTTGCCTGAAAAAGCGCTTCAGGCTAACCTACTCTTATCATTTGTGCATCCTGAGCATTTGCAAGCTGTGAGGACAGTCATGGACACCTCGAGAAACACCATTGGGGATGAGACCATCTCTTTTTTCGTGAGTCTTTGGTCTAGGCTTATCGACTTTATGCCCAATCTACTGGCGGCACTTGCCATTCTAGTTCTGGGTTGGATCGTGGCCAAGGTGGTGGCTTTCGGCGTTCGGGGGCTGCTCAAGCGGACGCAGCTCGATAACCGCTTGGCCGCTTGGATTATGGGCCAAAGGCCCGGCGAGAAGCTGCCGCAAACCGAGCGCTGGGTGGCTGCTGCGGTTTACTGGATCATCCTGGCTTTTGTGTTGGTGGCGGTGCTGAATGCCCTACAGCTTCAGGCCGTCTCCGAGCCGCTCAACAGGTTTTTGGGAGAAATTTTCGTCTATCTGCCGCGGCTGGGCGGGGCGCTGGTGCTGCTAGGGGTGGGCTGGGCGGTGGCCACGGTTGCCCGGCTGGCAGTTATCCAAGGGCTGCGGCGCTTTAACTTGGACGAGCGGCTGGCTCAGCCCTTGCAACCGGAAGCAGGAGCAGAGGGGGCTCCAGAGGGAACGGCCGCTAAGCCAGAGGGGGGCGCTAACGAGGTCGCTCCTTTTCTCTTGAATGAAGCCTTGGGCGACGCGCTCTACTGGTTGGTTCTCCTGTTCTTCTTGCCGCTCATCCTGGATACGCTCAACCTGCGGGGGCCGCTGCAGCCGGTACAAAACCTGCTGGATCAAATCCTATCGATGGTGCCGCGCATTTTGGGAGCGGTGGTCATCGGTGTGGTGGGCTGGTTTCTAGCTCGCATCGTGCGTGGGATCGTTTCCAATTCAGCGGGAGCTAACCGCTTGGGGGCACGCTTTGGCATTCCCCAGCTGGCCCAAACGGTGGGCACAGTGGCCTACGTCTTGGTGTTGATCCCGGCAGTGATTGCCGCCCTCAAGGCCCTGGAAATCCGGGCCATCTCCGATCCAGCGGTGGCGATGCTGGAGCAGGTGTTGCGGGCCATTCCCCGAATTGCAGGATCTGCTCTCATCCTGGCCGTCTTCTACTGGCTGGGGCAGTTTTTGGCTGGCTTGGTGACCCAGTTGCTGCAGGCAATCGGTTTCGACCGCTTGGCTGCCGGCCTTGGTTTGCCCTCGGCCCCTGCTCCTGAAGCTCCCGCCGCCGAAGGGGATCCCTCGGCGTTGGCGAAGCGGCGCACCCCCTCTGAGATTGCCGGCTTGGTGGTCTGGGTAGGCGTGGTCTTGTTTGGGGCGGTGCCGGCAGTGGAGTTGCTGCAGTTTGCCGCCCTAACCGACATTGTGCAGGGGCTGTTGCTGATTTCCGGTCGGGTGCTCATCGGCGCCCTGGTGTTTGGGATCGGTCTTTATTTGGCCAATTTGGCCCACTCTATGATCAAGAGCTTGGGTAGCCCTTCCTCAGGGGTACTGGCCCAGGCGGCGCGGGTGGCTATCTTGGTTTTTGTTGGCGCCATGGCCCTGCAGCAGATGGGCGTGGCCACCGATATCGTGGTGCTGGCCTTTGGCTTGGTGCTGGGCGCGATTGCCGTGGCGGTGGCGTTGGCTTTTGGGTTGGGAGGTCGCGATGTGGCTGCCGAGCAAATCCGGCAGTGGCTTAAGCGGGAGTGAAGTCTTGGAGACGGTTAACCCTGTCTAGCTTCCCAGAGCTGCAAGATAAAAGCCTGCCCCGCCTGGCAAAACGTCCGGCGGGGTTTCAATTGGATTGCGCTGAGACCTTTTAAGCTGCTTCCGGAACTTTGGCCTCTTCTGCTGCTGCTTCCTGCACCACAATTTTGCCCCGGAACACCACGTAGTTGTAGATGTTGTAGGACAAGATAACCGGGATCAAAAAGCCAATAAAGGTAAGCATAAACACCAGCGAACTGGGAGAAGCTGCTGCCTCGTAGATGGTGACGCTGGGAGGAATAATGTTGGGGAAAACCATAAACCCCAGGCCAATAAAAGAAAGGGCAAAGATGAGAAAGGTATAAACCAACACGCTAGTTTCTTCTCGCCGGCGCAGGCTGCGCAGCAACAGAGCCACCAACAAAAGCCCCAAAACGGGGATGGCAGCAAAGATATAGAAAAGAGGAGGCGAGAAAAGTTGGGAGCGCGCTTGCTCCGACATGATGGGGGTGCTGATGGTGATAAACACTGCCCCCAGCAACGTTGTCCAGGTGGCGATGGTTGCCGTTTTGTAGTAGGTTTTCTGGAGTTCCCCCGTGGTCTTCACAATTAAGTAGGCCGAGCCAACTAAGACATAGCCCTGAATCAGGGTGAGGGCCACCAACACTGTCCGCCAGGTCAGCCAATCCCAGGGGCTGCCGGCAAAGTGGCCGGCTTCATCAACGCGGATCCCTTCGAAGACGCTGCCCAGGGCAAACCCCTGGCCCAGCGCCGCCAAAAAGCTACCCACCCCAAAGGCCAGGTTCCAGACCAGCTTGTTGTTGGCGTTCTCCCGAAACTCGAAAGAGACAGCCCGCAAGATCAGGCCCACCACCATGATCACCAGCGGAATGT
>NZ_JANSHJ010000015.1:0-59132 GCF_047502615.1 Synechococcus sp. W60.3
AGAGGTTGTTTGAGCTATGAAACTATATCAACGACCCCCATCATGGGTAAGCGACCAAAGTCGCTAGCGGGCTTTTCCAACGCGCACTCAAGTGCGGGGCTACCAAGCTATCCTTTTGTGTCTCGAGACCTGTTGGGGCTGGTAAAGAGGGGCCCTGATGGCGCAGAAGATTTTCCTGCGGGCTGTCTGAAGGTTCGGCTTCCTGCCACCGGCCCAAACAGAGCGGCAATCAAGCCTGTGGAAAACCGTCTTATCTTCGTCCCTTCCTTTGCGATACTGCTAGAGGTGATGTTGAGAGTGATAACGCGATGGCGATGCAGCATCTAGCCAGTGGCCAGCTTCGACGTCCTCAACGACAGCCAAGCTCGGCGGGATCCCGGTCGTCCCTTAGCCGGTTTGCCCCCTGCGGCCTCCTGTTCAGCCTGCTCTGGGCTGTGCCTGCCTTTGCCCAAGAAACGAAAGCGCCTGATCCTGCCGCCTTGGTTCTCCCAGATAGCCGAGCCATCCGCACCCCCAACCTGCCTCCCACCCTGTCGATCCCGCCCGAGGCCCGCCCTGCCACTCCTGCCCCGGTCTCGCAGGGGGCTGCTAGGGCCGAAGAACTGGTGGTGCCTCAATCCCCTTTGGAGGTGCGCATCGAGCGGACGGAGGGCTTGTCCTTACAAGAAGCCCTGGAGATTGCTGTTGCCCAAAACCCAGCGGTGCAGCAGGCAAGGCTGGCTGTAGAACGGGCTGAGGCTGGGGTTGCCCTGGCGCAGGCAGCTTTTGCCCCCACCCTCTCCACTCGAGCCAGTTACCAATACAGCGAACCTCCCTCGCCTGGTGGCAGGCCAAGCCGCGAAGTTCACACTCTCTCAGCTAGCGTGGTGCGGGTGGACTACACCGCTTTCGACAACGGGATCAGAGAACAAAACCTAAGACTGGCCCAAGAAGCTCTGCGCGTCGCCCAACTGCAACTGGAGCAAACCCTGCAGACAGTGAAACAAGCTGTGGCCAACGCCTACTACGATCTGCAGAGCGCCGATGCCCGAGTGGCCATCAGCCAGGCTGCCGTTGCAAGTTCTGAAGCCACCCTGCGGGATGCCCAAGCCCGAGAGCGGGCTGGGGTGGGTACCCGCTTCGAGATTCTCCAGGCGGAGACCGAATTGGCCAACAATCGACAAACCCTACTGGTGGCCCAAAACACCCAACAACTGAGCCGCCGCCGCCTGGCCGAGCTGCTGAACTTTCCCAGTCCCACTGATGTGCTGGCCAGGGATCCCATCGAGCCTGTGGGAGAGTGGGACCTGAGCCTAGAAGAGACTATTGTTGCCGCTTTTGCCCAAAGGCAAGAGCTGGAGCGCCAACGCCGAGAGTTGGAACAAGCCCAAGCTCGTGTGCGCCTGGCGCAAGCCAGCAACGGTCCCCAGATTGGTTTGTTCGCCACCCTCGATGCGGTTAACGATTTCAAGGCCAGCCGCGACAGCTTCGATATCGGCTACTCGGTCGGCGCCAATTTCAGTTTGACTTGGCTGGACGGGGGTAAGGCGGCCGCCCAGGCTCGCCAAGCCGAGATCGACGGGCAGGTGGCCGTGAACAATTTCATCGGCAGCCGTAACGAAATCCGGCGCAGTGTGGAAGAGGCTTTCCTCACGCTCAGCTCCAGCCGCGAACAGATCGACTCAGCCAAGGTAGCGATTGCCTCGGCAGAGGAGAGCCTGCGCCTGGCGCGGCTGCGCCTTCAGGCCGGGGTGGGCACGCAAACAGAGGTGATCAACGCCGAAACTGCCCTCACCACCGTCCGTGGCAACCTCTCCAATGCTGTAATCGCCTACAACCGCGCCCTGGTACAACTGCAGCGGGCCGTCGGCAGGCTTTGATCTCTGCTCGGTTCTTTCTCCCTCACCCCCAACCCCTCTCCCTCTGGGAGAGGGGAGCTAGGGCAGCTCGTTCGCGACAGCGTTGCGTAGTAATAAGGATGTGGAGAAACGTTTCGAAATAGCCATGGTGCCAAGTACCGCTGGCGCCAGCAGAAGAAACGCGACGAACTGAGAAAAATCGCCCCCTCTGGGCTTAGCCCCTGAGGTTTCCTCACGATCCGCAATGACGGCAAAAGAGAGGCCTAGAGTTTACGGGAATAGAACTCGACAACCAGCAGCTCGTTCACTGGTGCGCAGATCTGCTCTCGGGGAGGCAGTTCTTTGATACGCCCGCGCAGCTTCTCTTTGTCAAATTCCAGGTAATCGGGCAGGAACAGCCCCGGATACTCAGCGTAGGCGGCCACCAATTTGCGAGAAGACTCCTTGTTCCTTACCGTGATCACATCCCCAACTTTGCAGCCATAGCTGGGGATGGTGACTTTGCGGCCGTTGACTTCGATGTGGCCGTGGCTTACCAACTGCCGAGCCGCCGGAATGGTTGGAGCCATGCCGAGGCGAAAGACGATGCAATCCAGCCGCATCTCCAGCATCTGCAGCAAGGCTAGCCCGGTGGATCCCTTGGAGCGCCGCGCCTTGCGCATGTAGCGGAGCATCTGGCGCTCGCTCACCCCGTAGTTGAGGCGCACCTTCTGCTTCTCTTCTAGGCGGATGGCATACTCGGATTTTTTCTTGCGCTCGGCCCCGTGCATACCAGGTGGATTGGTATTTTTGGGGCGCTTGCGCGTCAAACCGGGCAGATCAAGTCCCCCGAAGCGACGAATGATCTTGAGGCGGGGACCTGTGTAGCGGGACATGCGGGCGTTTCTCCGAAATCGGCAAAGATACTCAGCAGAAGAGCACAGGCGAAAACATTGGCCGTGCGCCAAAAGAATTGGCGATCTCCTATATTAAGGTCTTAGCCCGGCCTTTAAGCAAGGGGTGAGAGCCGTTTTTTAGCTGACTTTGGGGAGCGGTGCCATTAGTCGTAGCGAACCCCCAGTTGGGTGCGGATGAAGGCGCGATCCTCGCTCAGCAGGCCGTTGAGGGTGCGCCGCTCCCCCAGGATGGGATCCGGATCCAAGCCGATGGCCTCCAGATCCGCCAGCACCATCAGCTCCACCAGTTGGGCAAAGGTCACCTTGGGCTGCCACCCCAGTACCCGCTTGGCCTTGGAGGCGTCCCCCAAGAGCAGATCCACCTCCGTGGGGCGGTAGTAGCGGGGATCGATCTCGATCAGCACGCGATCTTTGTAGAGTCCCTGTTCTTCCAGTCCGGATCCCCGCCAGGTAATGGGCATGCCCACCAAAGCAAAAGCGCGTTCGGCAAACTCCCGCACGCTGTGGGTTTCGCCAGTAGCCAGCACGTAGTCGTCCGGCTGGGGTTGTTGCAGCATCATCCACATCCCCTCGACGTAGTCCTTGGCGTAGCCCCAGTCCCGCTTGGCATCCAGGTTGCCCAGGTAGAGCTTGTCCTGCTTGCCGGCCACGATGCGGCTGACGGCGCGGGTGATCTTGCGGGTAACAAAGGTTTCTCCTCGCCGTGGGCTCTCGTGGTTGAACAAAATGCCGTTGCAGGCAAAGAGGTTGTAGGCTTCGCGGTAGTTGACTGTTTGCCAGTAGGCGTACACCTTGGCGCAGGCGTAGGGGCTGCGGGGGTAGAAGGGGGTGGTCTCCTTTTGCGGGATCTCCTGCACCAGGCCGAACATCTCCGAGGATCCCGCCTGGTAAAACTTCACCCGGATCCCCGTGCGCTGCTGGTAGTCGCGGATGGCCTCCAGGAGGCGTAGGGTGCCCATAGCCACCGCATCGACGGTGTATTCTGGCGCCTCAAAGCTGACCCGCACGTGGGATTGGGCCCCCAGGTTATACACCTCCGTCGGCTGCACCTGTTCCAGGATCTTGCGCAGGGTGGTGCCATCGGTGAGATCCCCATAGTGGAGAAACAGCCGGGCGTTGGGATCGTGGGCATCCACATAGATGTGGTCGATGCGGTCGGTATTGAAGGTGCTGGCGCGGCGGACAATGCCGTGGACTTCATAGTTTTTTTGCAACAGCAGCTCGGCCAGGTAAGAGCCATCCTGGCCGGTGATGCCGGTAATTAAGGCACGTTGGGTCATAGAGCTGGAGGCGAAAACAAGCACTTGTAAGACTTCAGCCAGAGCGGGGACTTCAGCGCCTTGCCAAGCACAAACTCGCAAAGCTGAAACCCCAAAGCCAGAATATTATAGTAGAGCAGCGGGAACCCCTTCTCTGGGGTTCTGCTTGCTTAGGAAGAGCCCAGGTGACGATCCTTAACCTGCTGCAGGGCAGGGGTCAGGGCCATAGGCCAGGGAGCCGGCTGGCGCAGTTGCCGCACTGCCTGGGGCAGGCGCAGGACCGAGGCACGGCTGGTGCGGGCAATCGCCTCCAGATCCGGCAGGGGCTCCAACAGCACACCCTTGCGCAGGATCGGGCGCAGCAGCGGCTGGTAGCCAGGGGGCGGGCTCTCGTCGGCCTGGCCGAGCAAGTCCCCTGTGGGACCGCGGAAGATCTGCTTGCGCCCCGGCAGGGTGGCTTTGGCAAAGGAGGCCTTGGCCACTGGGATCCCGTTAATCTCCACCAATTTGTACACTCCGTTCACGCCCTCGCCGGTCACCAGCCGCGTCCCCACTCCATAGCCGCTGATAGGGGCTTGGGAGCGGTGCAGCCGTTCGATCTCGTACTCGTCCAAATCGCCGCTGACAAAGACCGGCGCCCCCTGGGGCAGGATGGCCTTGACCTGGTGGGAGAGGGCCTCCAGGTCCCCGGAGTCGATGCGCACGCCGCCGATCTCGCCTTGGGATCCCAGTTGATCCGGATGGGTGGCTGCAAAGAGCTGGGCCGCTGTGCGCGCTCCCTGGATGGGATCGTAGGTATCGATGAGCAGAACCGCCTGGGGAAAGTAGCGCCGGAAGGCTTGAAAAGCGCGGGTCTCATCGCCGGAGAGGGCGGCAATGGCCATCACCAGAGAATGGGCCATCGTGCCTGCCGGCTTGCGCCCCAGCTTGAGAGCTGCCAAGACGTTGGAGGTGGCGTTGAACCCCGCCGCCAGCGCTGCCCGCGCTGCCCACAGGCCCGCCTGGGGGCTAAAGGCTCGCCGCGTGCCGAACTCCAACAAAATGGCCTCATCCCCGGCAGCATCCCGCATGCGGGCCGCCTTGGTGGCAATCAGGGTTTGGTAGTTGAAGGTGGTCAGCAAGTAGGTTTCCACCAGTTGCGCCTGCCACAGAGGAGCCTCTACCCGCAGCAGCGGCTCGTTGGCGAAAACGGCCGTTCCTTCCGGCACTGCCCACACATCCCCCTCGAAGCGGCAGCTAGCCAGCAGCTCCCAGAAGCGTTGCGGTGCCTCGGCAAAAATGCCCGTCTCCCGCAGCGCCTGCAAGGCTTGCGGCGGAAAGTGCAACTGCTGCAGGTATTCCACCGCTTGGGCCAGCCCCATGGCGATGAGGTAGCCATAGTCGCTAGGCAAGCGCCGCACAAACAGCTCAAAGGCCGCCGGCTGATTCTCCAGCCCCTCCCCCACATAGCAGGCAGCCATTGTGAACTGGTAGAGATCCGTCAACAGGCCGTAGTCCTGGGGCTGCAGGGAGGAGAAGTCTGAATTCACCATGGAAACCTCAAGGGACAAGCCGCTGAAAAGCTAGGGGAGCGGGCAAAGAAGTCCTTGCCAAAGTTGGAGCTACTATGGTAACAGGTTTGGCCTGCCAGGGATCCCGGCGAGGTGGCCCCAGCGATAAGAGCTTGACTGCACTCTAAAAAGCCATGAACACCACTGTCCAGGGAGTAACGACTCAAGCTCCGCCGACACTTCCCTTGCCTGTTCATTTTGATCCCGAGCGGGTGGGGGAGATTTGGCGGGTGCCCTACCAACAGCGGGCCCTAGAGGCGGAGCAGTGGGCCCAAGAGCACCGCATCCCATCGGCAGAATCCGACCAGGTGCGGGTAGGCTTGTTGCTCATCGATGTGCAAAATACCTTCTGCATTCCTGGCTTTGAGCTGTTTGTGGGTGGTTCTAGCGGCCTGGGGGCGGTGGAGGATAACCGGCGTCTGTGTCAATTTATCTACCGCCACCTCGCCCACATCACCCAGATCGTGGCTACCCTGGACACCCACACCGCCATGCAGATCTTCCACCCCATCTTCTGGGTGGACGCCCAGGGATCCCATCCCGAGCCAGCTACAGCCATTTCTGCCGCCGAGATCCGCTCCGGGCGCTGGCGGGTCAACCCCGCGGTGGCCGCCAACCTCACCCAAGGGGATCTGACGCGGCTGCAGGTCTACGCCCTCCACTATGCCGAGCAATTGGAGAAAGGGGGGAAATATCCTCTCATTGTCTGGCCCTACCATTCCATGCTAGGTGGGATTGGCCATGCCCTGGTGCCGGCGGTGGAGGAGGCGATCTTCTTCCACACCATTGCCCGCTGCAGCCAGCCCAGCTTGCAGCTCAAGGGGGCCAACCCCCTGACGGAAAACTACTCCGCCCTCAGCCCGGAAGTCTTGACCGGCCCGGAAGGGGATCCCATCGACGAGAAAAATGAATCCCTTATCGGCCACCTACTGGAATTCGATGCCCTGATCGTGGCTGGCCAAGCCAAAAGCCACTGCGTCGCCTGGACGGTAAGCGACCTGCTGCAGGAGATCCAGTCCAGGGATCCCGCCCTGGCCAAGAAGATTTACCTTCTGGAAGATTGCACCTCGCCGGTGGTGATCCCCGGCGTAGTCGATTTTAGCGAGCAGGCGGAGGCGGCCTTTGCCCGCTTTGCCGCCGCGGGGATGCACCGGGTGCGCTCCACCGATCCCCTCTGGACGTGGCCTGGCTTTCCGTGGCGGAAGACTTGATCTCCTCTACCCCAGTGCTAGGATGCGGCAGGACAGGCTGTGGGAGTTTGCCTGTGGACGATCGTCCTGGCGGTGCAGATTTGCTTTGGGAAACCAGTTCCCTGCGCCCTCCCACTGGCGCCCGCGACTTTTTGCCGCGGGAAGTCCAGCGGCGGGAAAGGCTAGAGGCGCAGCTAACCCAGGTTTTTCGCCGTTACGGCTACCAACGTATCATCACGCCCACCCTGGAACGGCTAGAGACGCTACTGGCTGGGGGATCCATCCGCGCCGAGGCAGTGCTGCAGTTGCGGGACGGGGAAGGGACAATGCTGGGGTTGCGCCCGGAATTCACCGCTTCCATCGTGCGGGCAGCAGCCACGCGTCTGGCCAGCGGGCCCCTGCCGCTGCGGCTTTACTACCACGGCAACGTGTTCCGCAATAGCCGGCGGGAGGAGGGCTCCTACAGCAGCCAGGAGTTTTTCCAGTCAGGGGTGGAGCTCATCGGCGCGGGCGGATGGCTAGCCGACGCTGAGATCTTGCTGCTTTTAGCCGATTGCGTGCGCGCTGTTGGCCTCAGCAACTGGACATTGCTGTTGGGAGATGTGAGCCTGACTGAGAGCCTGCTTAACTCTGTTACTCCCAAGGCCCAGGCGGCGGTGCGCCGTGCCATTGCCCAGCTTGACTACGTTTACCTAGAAGCGGCTCCGCTGCCAGAGGCGGCCCGCCAGATTGGCCTGCAGATTCTGGGATTGCGTGGCCAGCCGGAACAGGTTCTACCTCAGCTGGCCCAGCTTCCTGTGTCGCCGGAGCGGCTGCGAGATCTGCGGCAGTTGTGCCAGATTCTGGAAGCCCAGCAAGTGCGGGTGGTGTTGGATCTGAGCTTGCTGCAAACCTTGGCCTACTACACCGGCATTGTCTTCCAAGCAGTGGTGGGGGGAGAAATCATCGCCTTAGGCGGGCGCTACGACCGGCTCTATGCCCTCTATAGCCCACAGCAACTGGAGCAGCCAGGGATCGGCTTTACCCTCCTGCCGGATACCCTGCTGCGGCTTTTGCCCCCCACTCCCCAGGACGAGGCAACGGGGTGCAAGCGGTTGGTGGTGCCACTGGTGCCGGCAGGGATCCCGGCGGCGCTGGCCTTGGCCGCCCGCTGGCGCGAGTCAGAGGCGGTGGAGCTGGAATTGCTGGACCGCTCCCCCGAAGAAATCGAGGCCTACGCCCGCCGCTGCCGGATCCCGGAGATTGCCTGGGTGCAGGCCGATGGCAGCTACCACATCTCCCCCGTCAAATATCCAGAGCCGCCAGATCCAACTGGGCACTGTGGGCCTCGATGAACTCCCGACGCGGCCCGACGGCATCCCCCATCAGGATGGTGAAAATGCGATCGGCTTCGGCTGCGTCTTCGATGGTGATCTGCTTGAGGACGCGCGTTGCCGGGTTCATGGTGGTTTCCCAAAGCTGCTCCGGCATCATTTCCCCCAAGCCCTTGAAGCGCTGGATGGTGTACTTGGTGTTGGCCGGCAGGCTGCGCAGGACTTGCTCTTTCTCGGCCTCGTTGTAGCAGTAGCGCACGTTGTTGCGGCCCCACTCGATCTTGTAAAGCGGCGGACAGGCAATGTAGACGTAGCCCTGCTCCAAAAGCGCCTTCTGATAGCGGTAAAAGAAGGTGAGCAGCAGGGTGCGGATGTGGCTGCCGTCCACGTCGGCGTCGGTCATGAGGATGATGCGGTGGTAGCGCAGTTGGCTGGGATCGAACTCCTCGCCCTTGACCCCCAGGCCCAGCGCTGTGATCATGGCCTGAATCTCGGCGTTTTTGTAGATCTTGGCGGGATCCGCCTTCTCGATGTTGAGGATCTTGCCCCGCAAAGGCAGCACCGCCTGAAACTGGCGATCCCGTCCCTGCTTGGCGCTGCCCCCTGCCGAGTCGCCCTCCACCAAGTACACCTCCGACTCCGCCGGATCCCGGCAACTGCAGTCGGCCAGTTTCCCCGGCAGGGTGGAAGATTCCAGGGCAGACTTACGGCGCACCAGCTCCCGGGCCCGACGGGCCGCCTCGGCCGCGTTGAAGGACTGGATGGCCTTCTCGACGATCCCCCTGGCCACGTTGGGGTTGAACTCTAGGTATTCTGTAAGGGCTTCCGAGACAAGGGTCTGGACAATGCCCCGCACCTCGGTGTTGCCCAGCTTGGTTTTGGTCTGCCCCTCAAACTCAGGGTTGGGCACCTTGACTGCAAGGATGGCGGTCAGCCCCTCCCGCACATTTTCTCCCGCCAGGTTGCTGTCGGAGTCCTTGAGTTTGTTGAGCTTGCGGGCTTGGCTGTTGATGGTGAGGGTAAGGGCGGTCTTCAATCCCTCCAAGTGGGTGCCCCCCTCAGTGGTGCGGATGTTGTTGGCAAAGCCAATCAAGGTATCGGTGTAGACATCCGCGCACCACTGCAATGCCGCTTCTACCTCGACGCCATCCCGCTCCCCGCGCACATAGATAATATCGGGGTGGATGGGGGTTTTTTCGTGGTTGATGAAGGCCACATATTCCTTAATGCCGCCGGCAAATTGATAGACTTCGCGGTGAGGCGGATCCCGCCGCAGATCGCTGAAGATGATTTTCAAGCCGGCATTGAGGTAGGCCAGCTCGCGCAAGCGGGCCGCCAACAGGCTGTAGTCAAACTCCCGCTCCGGGAAGATGAGCTCATCCGGCTTAAAGCGCACCTCCGTGCCCCGCCGCTGGGCACCGGCAGGCTGCGGCTCGGACTGAAGGGATCCCACCACCGCCCCTCGCTCGAAGCGCTGGAAGTAAACCTTGCCCTCCCGCCAGACTCTGGCCTCCAACCACTCGGAGAGGGCATTCACCACCGATACCCCAACGCCGTGCAGCCCCCCGGAGACCTTGTAGCCGCCGCCGCCGAATTTGCCGCCAGCGTGCAACACAGTCATGACCGTCACCAGCGCCGACTGCCCGGTCTTGGGGTGGATGTCTACCGGGATGCCGCGGCCATTGTCCAGCACCGATACCGAGCCATCGGGGTGGAGAGTAACCTCAATTTCGTTGCAGTAGCCAGCCAGAGCTTCATCGACGGAGTTGTCCACCACCTCGTACACCAGGTGGTGCAATCCCTTCGGCCCAGTGGAGCCAATGTACATGCCAGGCCGCCTGCGCACAGCCTCCAAGCCTTCCAAAACTTGGATCTGCTCTGCACCGTAGTTCTCCGTCATTCGTAACTCCAATCCCGAAGAGAGATCCCGGCCCCCGCCGACCTAAACCCAGAGAAATTGACGCCAGAAGCCAGAGATAATCCAAATGCCAAAAATCTGCCCCCATAATAGCACAAAAGGCTAAAACGGCCACACAGCCGCTTCTGAGGGCAAACTTTGGCAGGGGATGCAGGGATGGAGATCAGTTTCTTGCCCGATCCTGGCCGAGAAAGCTCTCCACCAATCCCGGTGGCGGCTGCACCTGCAGCTCACCTTTTTCCAAATCCACAACCGGCACCAGAGCCTTCACAAAGGGGATCAACACCTGCCGCTTGTCGGGGGTGGCGATCTCCAGCACATCTTGGCCAGCGGCCCAGATGGCCGAGACATGCCCCAGCAGCCGCCCTTGATGGTAAACGGCCAGGCCGATGAGATCGGAGTAGTGGTACTCCTCCGGCTCGAGGGGCAGGCGCTGGGAAGCCGGCACCAACACCTTAGCTCCCACCCAAGCCTCTGCCGCCGTCCGATCGGGAATTCCTTCCAGCCGCACCAGGTATAGGCCCTTGGCGGGAAAAAACTGCCCCTCGATCAAAGGATGCAACAGAGGCTCCGGATCGCTATCCCGCTGCAGCCAGCGCGGCCCTGGCTCGGTAAGGCGCTCCGGAAAATCCGACCAGCACTTAACCCGCAGCCAGCCCCGCAGTCCATGAGCAGCCACCACCTGCCCCACCAGCAGCCAAGCGGTATCCCTTGAAGCTACCATAGCTGTCGCTGCTAGTCGAGCTGAGGAAAGTTCACCTCGGTCGGGAAAGCCGTGGAGCTGCCCAACTTTTGGGAAGCCCCGGAAGCGCGGGATCCCTGTTCTCCCTTGGCCACATCCACCATAGAGAGCAACCCTTGCAGGGTAGCGGGGATGGAATTGGGATCCATAAAGATCACCTTCGAGCTGGGGCTACTGCCCACCTTGAGACCCATATCGATGTAGTTTTGCGCCATCAAGTATTGCAGCGCGTTGGCTGCCTCTGGGTTTTCCTGCAAAGTGGCGGCAATGGTTTTGATGGCCTCAGCCGTGCCCTCGGCTAGGAGCAGCCGCTCGCGCTTCTCAGCTTCTGCTCGCAACAACTGCGCCTTGGCAGCCCCCGCCGCTTGGTTGATGCTGGCCTGCTGCTCCCCCTCGGATTTGAGAATGGCCGCTCGCTTCTCCCGCTCGGCAGCCATCTGCTTTTCCATCGAGTCCTGCACGGTTTTGGAGGGCTGAATATCTCGAACTTCCACGCGGGTGATCTTGATCCCCCAGGGATCGGTGGCCTCGTCCAGTTCTGTCAAAAGGCGGGCGTTGATCTCGGCGCGGGAGGAGAAGGTCTGATCTAGATCCATGCGGCCAATTTCGGCCCGCAGGGCCGTCAGCACCAAGTTCACCAAAGCCCGCTGTACATCCTCTACTGCATAGCGAGCCTTGATCATATCCGTAATGCGCCAATAGACCACCGCATCCGCCATCAAAGAAACGTTGTCGCTGGTGATGCACTGCTGCGGCGGCACGTCCAACACCTTCTCGCGAATGGTTTCCTGGAACACAATCCTGTCGATGGGAGGAAAAATGACGTGCAGCCCGGGTGTTAGCTTGCGGTGAAACCGGCCCAGACGTTCTACCAGCGCCTCATAGCCCTGGCTGATGATCTTGACGGAGTTAAACAGGTAACCGAGGAAGATCAGGGCGATTGCCGCTAAGATGCCTGGCATAAGACGTCTCTCCTGAGTGGAAGCTTTGCCTCTTATCTTAGACGATTGTTCTCTGGGCTTGTCGGCCTTGACCTCGAGGCCCCTGAAGGCGGAGACTCTTTCTGGCTTTTTCCTAAAATTTTAAGGTTTGATGTCTTGACCCATACCTTATTGACCGGTGGGGGCAACCGGAAAGACTGAAAAGCACCTAAAGGGAGTCTGTCTATGAAACTAAACAGCAAGAACCTAGAAGTTGGCTTGAACAAAACCTACGACGTCATTGTCGCCGGTGGCGGCGCAGGGGGGCTGTCGGCGGCAATCTATCTGGCTCGCTATGGCTTGAGTTGTCTGGTGGTGGAAAAAGGCAAAGGCCGATCTTTTTGGATGCAGGATCTGCGCAATTATCTGGGCCTGCCGCCAAACACGCCAGGACGAGAGCTGTTGCGACAGGGAAGGGAGCACGCCCTCAGCTTGGGGGTGGACTATCTATGGGGCTATGTGGAAAATGTGAAGGATGAGGGAGACCTTTTTGCCGTCAAGGTCAAGGTGGGAAAAGTCAACAGCCTCTACCCCGTTTTTCGCAGCAAGTATTTGATCGCGGCAACAGGCATCATCGATCATCTGCCGCAATTGCCGGACATGCAAAATGTTTACGACTATGCCGGCTATTCATTGCATGTCTGTATGATTTGCGATGGCTACGAAATGCGGGATCAAAAGGCAGTTTTAATCGTCGGCTCAGAGGCTCAAATCAACACTGCCTTTGTCCTCAACTGGTTTACGCCTTATATCTCGGTGTTGACTCACGGCCTCTGCTCGGTCGGCCCTGAAATGCGCCAAAAACTGGCCGAGCACGGCTATCCCCTTTACGAATCTCCCATCCGCCGCTTTCTGGGCGAGAACCACCAGATGCGCGGTGTAGAGCTCGCGGATGGCACCTACATCGAGGCAACTACCGGCCTGGTGGCCATGGGAGCCAAGTACCACAACGACTATTTGAAAGGGATCCCCAACTTGCAGTGGCAGGGCGAAAACCTCGTGACCGACGAGTGGTGCCGCACCACCCATCCGCGGCTGTTCGCGGTAGGAGATTTGAAGCAAGGCCTCAATCAGGTGGCGATTGCGGTTGCTGACGGAGCGCTGGCGGCCACAGCCATTTGGCGGGACATCCGCCGAGCCTCCCCTGCTCGTCAATGGGAAGAGCGCCTGCGCTCTTAGTTTGGGCTCATTCCGCCCTCTTGAGGGAGCTGGGATGGCCCTTTGCCCTATGATTGTTGCGAAGCCCCGAGAAACTCCCATGCGTTCTCTGAAAGCGGCGATCTTTTTTTTGGTTTTCCTATTGGTGGGGCTGCAGTACTGCGCGGTGGAGGCCCAGTCTTTTTTTGATCTAAAGCTGACTCTAACCTCAGAATACGATCCTGTTCTCCCGATCGAGAGCGTTCGGGTTGTGCGCGGCAGCCCTCCCCAAGACCTGCTGGTTTACCTATCGGCTCCTTCTGCTGCCTGGGTTTACCAAGAGCGGGTAAATGGGCATTACTTGATCGATATTCCCTATGCGGTGATTACGCCCTCGACCGCTGTTGAGGTTCCTAGGGAGCTGCCCTACCGGCTGAGCTGGGGCAACCGAGACGAACAGACTGGGCGCCTGCTGATCACCCCTGCACCTGCCCAGGTAGAGGTCTTTTTGCAGCATGGCTGGACAGCGGATCCCACTTTGCTCGATCCGCTGGAAAATAGCCGGCCTTTGCAACTGCCTTTGGAAGAGGCGCTCGGGCCTTTGTTGGAAGTGCCACCTCGCTCTGCCTTTCTCACCATTGACGATGGACCTTGGCCGCAGTCCACCCCTCGCCTTTTAGAGGTTTTGGATCAGCTACAGATTCCGGCCACCTTCTTTCTCATCGGCAATCACGTTTCTCGCTTTCCAGAGTTGGCCAAAGCCATTCAAACCCACGACCACACTATAGCCAACCACACGTTTACTCACGACTATCGACGCCTCTATAGCAGCGACGAGATATTCTATGCCGAGGTGGATCAGACAACCCAACTGCTCAAGACGTTGGGCTTGGATCCCCAACTGGTGGTTCGCCCACCGGGCGGTTTTCGCTTAGACTCTGCTTTGCGTCGCGCTTTGGAACAGGCAGGGTATCAGGTTCTCTACTGGAACCTTAGTCCTGAGGATGCCTATGCCGGCCAAACAGTAGACCAGCTTTTGCAGCGGGTTCGATCCCAGTTGTCGGTGATGAAAGCCTCTGAACAACCCCTGGTTTTGCTGCTGCACGACCGCTGGCCCCATACTGCAGAAGCTTTGCCGGAGATCGTTGCTGCCGTTGAAGAGGCGGGCTATCGCTTTTTGCCCTGGCCCACTTCTAGAGATTCTGCTTGAGGGAACTGCCAACTGTCTCTTAAGCAAAACCGGGCAATCTCTTAAAATCTTAGGGTCGAGGAGTGGGGAAGTATGCGAAAGCCCTTGGATTTCTGGGGTCGGATAAGTTGGGGAGCAGCCTTGGCTCTGGCGCTACCCCTTGCTGTTAACTCTGCCCACCCCCAGCCGCTGCTTCCGCTGTTGCCGGCTGTTTCTGAGGGAGGCACCGCTCGCGAGGGAGTAGTTGCCCTCTTTCGTCAATCCATCTGGTGGGAGTTCATCCGCGGCAATCGCGGCCAAAACCTGCGCCTGTTTGCGGCCAGCCTCACCGCTTCCGATCGGCAGGATGTGGTGGCCGTGTTTGAAATCCAGCGGCAGCCGACAGTGGAGCCGGTGGTGCGCGTTCTCAGCTTCGCCCATCAGGGAGGATACGATTTTCGCCTGCTCCATGCGGCTGAGCCGATCCCCGGACGGCTGGTGGAGGCGCACCTGCGCACCGACATTACCTCCAGCGCCCAGCCCAAGCTGGTACTGCTCACCGAGCGAGGGGGAATCAGCCTGCTGCGGTCTGTCTTGATCTTGGAACACCAGCCGGAGGGGTTTGTGCCGCTGCTGAGCGTAACCGATTTAAGCAATGCCAGCTTGCGGGTCAGCTCCCAAGGGCTCCTGGTCATCTCCAGCGTGCCGGGATCCAACCGCGACTCGCGCGCCACCCTCTACCAGTGGGAGGGAGATGGCTTTGTCCGCCGCGATCTGTAACATCCCAAGTCTTCCGATTGGCGACGAGACAATAGACCGCTGGGATTCGTTCCAAATTGCCACAAAGCAGTCCCTTGCAACTCCCCTCTCCCACTGGGAGAGGGGTCGGGGGTGAGGGGAGACTCCCACTGGGAGAGGGGTCGGGGCTGCGGGAAATGTCTCTAGTCTATTGAGGAGGGCCAGAGAGCTGTTGAGCCTGCCAGCAGGCGCCTAGGCTGGGCGCTTGGCCCACCTGCCAGAGAAACAGGCTTTCGGCTCCCAGGGGATGCAGGCTCCAGGGATCCAGGCCAGGCCCAAACCAGCCGTAGGGATCGACGGGGGCGGGTTGGCCGGAGTTGGTTGGGTTGAGACGGCGCACCTCGAAATGGAGATGGGGCCCGCTGGCACAGCCGCTGTCGCCCGACAGGCCGATCACCTCCCCGGCGGCTACCCTCTGTCCCTCCTGCACCTGGATTTGGCTGAGGTGGGCGTAGAGGGTTTCCAAGCCAGCTGGCTCGTGCAGAATGCGCACCCGCAACCCCCTGACCGGGCGACCCAAGGCAGGGCAGAAAAACGCTGGCTCCGGACGCGCTACGGTAACCCGTCCTGGGGCGGCGGCCAGGATGGGGGTGCCCACCGGCATGGCCCAGTCATAGCCGGCATGGCCATCGCTTTTGCCGCAGGGGTGCAGCGGGCCAGGGATCCAGACTTGGCCTTGCCCACTGACAAACCGTCCGTTGCCATCCTCCTCCCCCAAGGGCAAGTCGTGGTCGAAGAGCATGACTCTAGTCAATGATATGCTGGACTATACTGAAAATAATGTACAATATGTTCAGTATGGCTGCTTGGTATGGCTAGGTATGTAAAACCGAGAGAAGCGGCGGATTATTTTGGGGTGTGTCTCCACACCTTGAGGCGATGGGAACAGAAGGGCTGGATCCATGCAGTACGTACACCATCCGGTAGGGCGAGAAGGTATGACCTCGACAGCTACATCAGAGCACCCAAAAAGGACAAACGAGTCGTTTTGTACGCCCGAGTCAGCAGTCGAGGGCAGAAACCAGACTTGGAGAGACAGATTGCAAGACTGGTTAACCTCTATCCTGGAGCCGAAGTGGTCGGAGAGGTTGGCGGCGGTCTCGACTTCAAAAGACCAAAGTTCCTTGCCTTATTGGAACGAGTTCGTGCAGGAGATATCGGAACGATTGTGGTCGCTCACCGGGATCGACTCTGCCGGTTTGGATTTGAGTTCGTTGAGTGGTACTGCCGTCAATACGGGTGCGAAGTCTTGGTTCTCGATGACGATCACCTTTCTCCCCAACAGGAACTGGTTGAGGACATCCTCACCATCCTGCACTGCTTCAGCAGTCGGCTCTACGGACTCAGAAAATACCGGGCTGCAATCGAGAAAGATACGGATTTATCCGGAGCCAGCGCTGGCTAAAGTTTGGAAGCGGTGGCAAGCGGCGTGCCGGTACTGCTACAACCAAGCGATTGCCTATCAGCGTCAGCATGGTGCCCCAAAAACGGCCAGAAAGCTGCGGGACATCATCCTGCACTCCGACCTGCCCGGGTGGGTGAAGGACGCCCCTTGCCACATCAAGCAGAACGCGGTCGTCGAGGCGTGGTTGGCGTTTCGCCGAAGCAAAGACGCGAGGTTTCGCAGTGTGCGGGACAGGTCGCATACGCTGCAATTCAACGCCGGCAACTTTCGCAATGGGAAGTGGTATCCGAAACTCACCCGAGGTTTGGCGTTCCGTGCATCCGAGGAGATGCCCAGAGAATGGGCACGTGGAACTGAGCTAATGCGGGTGAAAGACAGATGGTATGCCATCTTTCCTGAGCCCGTGAACGAGCAGTGTTCGTTAGCAAAGGGGGTGATCGCACTTGATCCTGGAGTAAGAAGTTTCCTTACAGGGTTTGATGGGGCGGGCTTTGTAGATATCGCCAAGGGAGACTTTGGCAGGATCGTTCGGCTGTGCTACCACCTAGACGATCTGCAATCTAGGCTGAGCAAAGCGCCGAGACTCAAGCGTAGGCGAATGCGGCAAGCGGCGTTTCGTCTGCGGGAGAGAATCAGGAACTTGGTGGACGAGTGCCATCGCAAGGTAGCGGCGTTCCTAACGGATAACACGGATAACTACCGATTGATATTCCTCCCCACTTTCGAGTCAGCCAAGATGGTTGCCAAGGCAGGGAGGAAGTTTGGTAGCAAGACAGCAAGGGCGATGCTCACCTGGGCGCACTATCGGTTCAAGCAGTTCCTGAAGTTTCAAGCCAAGAAGAAAAACGTGGTTGTCGTGGAAGTATCGGAAGCGTACACCAGCAAAACCTGTACCAAGTGCGGGCACATCCACACTAAGTTGGGTGGCGCAAAGGTGTTTAGATGCCCAAAGTGCAACCATAGGCTACCACGAGATTGGCAAGGCGCTCTGGGTGTTATGCTCAGGGCTTTGCGGGATACCGCCATCCTGTTCAGCAGTGGGCAGGATGCTATCGCTGCACCGTTGAGCGATAATGCTTAGCAGTGTTCAGCGTAAATGTATCAGGTTGGTGACGGGAAATTCCCCGACAAAGGGCTTGTGCAAAAACGGCCACTGGGGCGGCGGCGGATCCCCATTAGAAGAGCGATGGCTCTCCAGCGCCAACCGATAGTGCTCCAGATCCTGACGCTGGGCGGGATCTGGGGACCGCTGCAGCAGAAGATCCACCAGGCGCAAGGCCTGAGCCCAGTCCCGGCGCTCCACAGCCCGCCTCAACTGAGCGTACACTCCCCTCAGGGATCCCTCTGACCAAGAGGAGCTCTGCGGAAAACCAGGCAGGATGTTTACGAATTGATACAATAGGCAGCAAAATATCAGCAGGCCTACCCTGGTCAGGCCAGGCAGTTTGCTTTGGCCATCCGCTTTTCTCCTCAGCCGCTGCTCAAGCGGTGGGGTAGCGAGGCGGCTCTGATCAACCACCCTACGGGAGCTTCTCATGCGTTGGCTGTTCTCCTCGTTATCCTCTGGTGTCCTTGTTAGCCTGCCTTTCCGGTTTTCTGATAGGCGAGGTGTTCTCCTTGGGTTTGGGTCAATCTGGCAGCGGTTGGAGGCTTTGGCGCTGGGCTTGCACATTCTCTCCTTGCTCTTCGGGCTGGTGGGCCTACTGTGGGTAGTACCGCATCCCGAGTGGGTGGCCAGTTTACCCCCCATTGGTCTGCAGGCCTTCTCTTGGAGCATGGGCAATGGTGGCGTGGCCTACATGGTGTCTGGAGCGCTGGCGGCGGCTTTGATGGGATCCCGGCTGTTGGGGGTGCGGCGCCTGTTGATGTTTTTGATCCCGGCGGTGGGCATTTCCTTGGCCAGCGAGCTGCTGGGCACCAGCACCGGGATCCCTTTTGGCGACTACGGCTACCTGAGCGGGCTGGGCTACAAGATCGCCGGACTGGTTCCCTTCACGATCCCTTTGTCTTGGTTTTACGTGGGGCTGTCGTCCTACCTGTTGGCGCGGGTGGCGTTGCAAGCGGGGCGCCATTGGCTGATCCACTGCGAGGCCATCCTGTTGGGGGCGCTGCTGCTCACCGCCTGGGACTTCGTGCTGGATCCGGCCATGACCCGCGGCCTGATCCCCTTTTGGACGTGGTTCCAGCCGGGGCCCTTTTTCGGCATGCCGCTGCAAAACTTCGGCGGTTGGATGCTCACCGGAGCTGCCTTTATGACCGCGGCCAACCTCCTTTGGGGGAAAGATCAGCCGGTCTTGAACCGCCGCCAGTTGCTGGGGCCGCTGCTGCTCTATGTAGCCAATTTTGCCTTTGCCCTGCTGATGAGCGTAGGATCCGGCATTGTCGCGCCAGCAGGGCTGGGGCTCTTGCTGGGATTGGGGCCAGCTGTGGGGTTGTGGTGGAGCGCTCCGCCGGATCCTGAGGCTCCCTCGCAGCCTGAGTTGGCCGCGCAAGAAGCTGGGGATCGCCAGTGGGCGGGGGCGAAGTAGGTCGCCTAGGGTCTCGGCGCCGTTTTTTTCGGGCTGCCCTGCCACAGGCCAACCAACAAGCAGGCCACCCCCACGTTGATGGCCACGTCCGCCACGTTAAAGACGGGGAAGCCAATCCAGACGAAGTTGAAAAAATCCACCACATAGCCGTTGAGAAAGCGGTCGATGCCGTTCCCCATCGCTCCTGCCCAGACCAAGCCGTAGCCCACCTGTTCCCAACGGCCCAGGCTGCTGCCGCGAATCGCCAGCAGCGCCAGCGCCACCGCTACCCCCAGCGAGACCCACTTGAGGAACTCTGCCGAATCGGCAAATAGGCTCCAAGCGGCGCCGGTATTTTCCACATAGGTAAGGTGAAACACCCCTGGCCACAGCTCGATTTCCGGCCCCGGCAGCAGCCGCTCCACCGCCCAGCGCTTGCTCGCCTGATCCAGGAGCAACCCCAGGATCCCGGCCAGCCAAAAGCCCGTGTTTTTCATGCTTTTTCACCTCACTACGTCCACCGGCAAGAGCGCTCAGAGGAGCACTTTTCCCATCCTGACATCCTCTCTTCTTTTGTGAGCGGCAAACCGCAGGAGCAAGGTTGGGGAGGGTGGAATAGAAAGCCAGGGAGCCTCAGGCCAGCAATTGTCTGCCTGGAGGGCAAAACAAAGAAAAGCGTCCGGCTAGCTGAGCCGGACGGGGATCCTACAGTCTAGAGGAGAGGAAAAGAGCAGCTACCGCCCCCGCTGCTCCAGGGATCGGCGCAACTCGCTGGCCATCTGTATAAACTCTTGCGGATTGCCCGCCTTGCCGTAGGAGGAGCGATCTTGAACCTTTTTGCCGCTACCTTGGCGGGTGCGGGTGTTGATCAGAGAGCTGGCCATTTCCAGAAACTTGGCAGGGTTCCCTTCGCTGCTGCCCCGCATCACAAAGGTTCGTCCGGCACGAGTCACTGCCATAGCTACCTTGATTCTCAGAAACGAAATGCTTGTTCACATCTTCCCACAAGGATCCCAAACCCGCCAGGCCCAGCGCCCTATTGGAGATAGCCGTGGCTTCTCAGGCTTTGCATCACCAAGTCGATACATTCAGAGATGCTTTGCTCGGCGGTTTTGCAGACCACCTCTGGATATTCTGGCGGCTCGTAGGGGTCGTCGATGCCGGTGAAGTGCCGGATGAGGCCTGCCCGCGCTTTGCGGTAGAGGCCTTTCACATCGCGCTGTTCACAAACTTCCAGGGGGGCGTCCACAAAGACTTCGATGAAGTTGCCGATCTGCTGCCGCACCTCCTGCCGGGTGGCGCGATAGGGGGAGATGGCCGACACCAGCACGATCACCCCGTGGCGGGTCAGCATCTCTGCCACAAAGCCGATGCGACGAACGTTCTCATCCCGATCCGCCCTGCTGAAGCCCAGTTCCTTGCTGAGGTGTTGCCGCACCAGGTCTCCATCGAGCACTTCCACCGGCAACCCCAAAGCCTGTAACTGCTGGGCGACACCGCAGCTCAGGGTGGTTTTGCCCGCGCCGCTGAGCCCCGTAAACCAGACCGTTACCCCCCGCCGCCCCATGGGTGTAGATCCCTTCTCCTTGGGCTTTGCCAGAATATCATCCCCCGCCCAGAGTGATACACTCGAGACATTGTCCATTCTCCCTCTGCCATGCCGCCGCTAAGCGCTTCTCTTGTCGACTTGGGCTCCGGGACAACCGCCGAGCTGTTCGACCGGCATGTGATGTCCACCTACGCTCGCTATCCTTTGACCCTGGTGCGGGGGGAAGGCTGCCGGGTTTGGGACGAAGAAGGGCGCGAGTACCTGGATTTTGTGGCTGGCATTGCCACCTGCACGCTGGGCCATGCCCACCCCGCTTGGATCCAGGCGCTGACTCAGCAAGCGCAACAGTTGCACCATGTTTCCAACCTCTACTACAACCGGCCCCAGGCGCAACTGGCCCAATGGCTGACCCAGCACTCCTGTGCCGATAAGGTTTTTTTCTGCAACTCAGGGGCAGAGGCCAACGAAGGCGCCATCAAGCTGGCCCGCAAATATGCCCATACGGTGCGCGGGATCCAAGATCCGGTGATCCTCACCGCCCAGGCTAGCTTTCATGGACGCACCCTGGCTGCCCTCACCGCTACCGGCCAGCCGAAATACCAAAAAGACTTTGCCCCGCTGGTGCCCGGCTTCGACTACGTTCCCTACAACGATATCGAGGGTACGGCGGCAGTGCTGGAGCGTTGGGGCGAGCGGGTGTGTGCCGTGCTGCTGGAGCCGCTGCAGGGAGAAGGAGGGGTTGTGCCCGGGGATCCCGCCTACTTTCAGTGGCTGCGCCGGGTCTGTAGCGAGCGGGGCATCTTGCTGATGTTGGACGAGGTACAGGTGGGGCTGGGCCGCACCGGCAGGCTCTGGGGCTACTGCAACCTGGGGATAGAGCCGGATGTGTTTACCCTGGCCAAGGGCCTGGCGGGCGGGATCCCAATTGGCGCCCTCCTGGCCAAAGACTTTTGCGCCGTGTTCCAGCCGGGGGATCACGCCAGCACCTTCGGCGGCAACCCCCTGGCCTGTGCGGTTGGCCTGGCGGTCTGCCACACCCTGATGGTCGAGAGCCTGGTTTGGAATGCCCAGCAGACAGGAGCCCATCTGCGCCAGGGTCTATCTCGCTTGGCCAAGCAGTTCCCGCAGCTTGTGCAGGAGGTGCGCGGCTGGGGCCTGATCCAGGGCCTGGTGATGCGGATCCCGGCGGCTGAGGTGGTCAGGGCGGCCCTGGAGCGAGGGCTGTTGCTGGTGCCGGCGGGATCCCAGGTGGTGCGCTTGGTGCCCCCCTTGATCGTCACGCCTGCGGAAATTGACGAGGCGCTGGCGCGGCTGGAATCGGCTCTGCAGAGCTTGGCCCTTGGCAATAGCGGGACGGAGTCCTAGCCCTGGCAGACCTGCTGCAAAAAGGCTTGCAGCCGCTGGCGGGCCTCCTGGGGCAGGGGATCCCCGGCCTGCTCCAGCAGCGGCAGCACCTCCTCGGCGTAGGCCGGGACAAAGCCGGCAGCCGGCCAGAGCAAATCCGAGGTGGATCGCAGGTTCCAAACTTGGGATCCCTGCTTGAGCAACAGGGGTCGCACCCAAAGCAGAGCTGGGGATCCCGCCTCAAGATTGTGAAGAGAAACCTGAATCAGCTCCACGTAGAGGGTGGCCTGCGACCCCGGCAAGGCTAGGATGGGGCGGGGTGAGGTGAGGACACTCCCTACTTCCGTCCTCCCAGCAGGCAGAGGACGTCCCCTAATGGGGAGATCCTCACCAGAGCCACATTGAGCGGGCAGACAGGGCCACAGGGTCATGGAACGGCTGGCTTCCGCTTAGGAAAGTTGAGACCAACTACACCTGATCTTAAGGGATGCCTTCTCAGGTTCTGCGAGGGGATCCCAGATTGCCCATGGTGCTAGTCTTGCAGGCAAGGCTCCTCCAAATTCCTGGAAACCGGATCCCGCCATGATGCACACCTTTATCCCGCCCCACCGTTTCTTTCCCTACCTGACCTGGACGGAGATCCAGGCCATGCCCGACAAAGAGAACGTAGTCATCATCCAGCCGGTGGCCTCAATCGAGCAGCACGGTCCCCATTTGCCCCTGGTGGTAGATGCCTGCATCGGCACGGCAATCATCGGGCGGGCCATGGAAAAACTAGAGCCGGAGATCCCGGCCTATGTCCTGCCCACCCAGTGCTACGGCAAGGCCAACGAGCACTGGCATTTCCCCGGCACCATCACCCTCTCGGCGCAAACCCTGATGGCGGTGTTGACCGAAGTGGCCGAAAGCATTTACCGGGCTGGGTTTCGCAAGCTGGTGTTCCTCAACTCCCACGGCGGCCAGCCCGAGGTGCTGCAGATTGTGGCCCGCGACCTGCACCAGAAGTACGAAGATTTCCTGCTCTTCCCGGTGTCCGTCTGGCGCGTTCCCCACCAAGGCCAGGAGCTGATGACCGCAAAAGAGCAGGAATTGGGCATTCACGCCGGAGACGGCGAGACCAGCATGTTGATGTACCTGTTGCCCGAGACGGTGCGCACCGACCGCTTGGTCTGCGAGTACCCCTCGGATCTGCCGCAAGATAGCTTGCTCAGCCTGGAAGGGCGGATCTCGTTTGCCTGGACAACCCGCGACCTCAGCCGGAGCGGCGTCCTGGGGGATGCCACCGCCGCCACGCCCGAAAAAGGCAAGCTCCTGGTCGAGTCGATGGCCGACGGCTGGGTGCGGCTGATCCGAGATCTGCACAAGTTCCAACAGCCCCAGGCCTGGCGCAAAGCCCCGCTGTCGGTCTAGGGATCCCGGCAGGTTTCCTGACCTTTTGAGGCTTCTGGCCGGCCCTAGCCTGCTTCTCTGGAGCGGGAGGAGCGACTTCTCGAGGGCTGATGATAGGCTTGAGGGAAACCCCCTGAGGGAAGAGCGATGGTTCTTGCCTCAAAGCCAGCCACCCCCCCTGTCCTTGAGCGGCACGACGCCACTTGGCAGGACTATGTGGCCATTCGCAGCCATCCTGACCTGGAGTGGCAAAAACTCTCCTTTCATCGGGGTTGGTTGTGGGTCAACATGGGCAAAGAAGGGCCGGAACACGCCTCCGTCAGCGATTTCATCACCATCATTTTCGGGTTTTGGGCCTTTTTGCACCCGGATGTGCCGCTGCAGTCCTATGGTCGCTGTCTGATTGAGTACCCAGAAACCCACGCCTGCGCCCCTGACCTAGTGCTCTACAAAGGGGAGAACATCCCCAAATACCAAGCCAGCGAGCCGCGGCGGATTGATTTGCGTTTCCAAAGACCTCCCGACCTGGTGGGCGAAATTGCCGACACCACCCTGGCTCTTGACCTAGACGAGCAAAAGCAGCTCTACGCCAGCCTGGGCATTCCTGAGTACTGGGTCATCGATGTCAAGGGGCGGCGCGTTTTTGCCTTTGCCCTGGCCAAGGACAGGCGCTATCGGGCCATTGCCCAGTCACAGGTGCTGGCAGGCTTGCCGATAGCCCTGCTTGAACAGGCTCTGGAACGCCTGGCCAGCCAGACCAACACTGCTGCCGCCAACTGGCTCCTCCAACAGCTCCAACGCCAGGCTTAAGATTCCCAGCTTCAGGATGGACTATGACTGTAATCTCTCTCAAGACCTCGACTTCCCCCATCCTCGAGCGGCACGACGCCACTTGGCAGGACTATGTGGCCATTCGCAGCCATCCTGACCTGGAGTGGCAAAAACTCTCCTTTCATCGGGGTTGGTTGTGGGTCAACATGGGCAAAGAAGGGCCGGAACACGCCTCCGTCAGCGATTTCATCACCATCATTTTCGGGTTTTGGGCCTTTTTGCACCCGGATGTGCCGCTGCAGTCCTATGGTCGCTGTCTGATTGAGTACCCAGAAACCCACGCCTGCGCCCCTGACCTAGTGCTCTACAAAGGGGAGAACATCCCCAAATACCAAGCCAGCGAGCCGCGGCGGATTGATTTGCGTTTCCAAAGACCTCCCGACCTGGTGGGCGAAATTGCCGACACCACCCTGGCTCTTGACCTAGACGAGCAAAAGCAGCTCTACGCCAGCCTGGGCATTCCTGAGTACTGGGTCATCGATGTCAAGGGGCGGCGCGTTTTTGCCTTTGCCCTGGCCAAGGACAGGCGCTATCGGGCCATTGCCCAGTCAGAGGTGCTGGCGGGCCTGCAGATAGCTCTGCTTGAGCAGGCGCTGGAACGCCTGGCCAGCGAGACCAACACCGCCGCCGCCAACTGGCTCCTCCAACAGCTCCAACGCCAGGCTTAAAGCCGTCAGGGCGTTTGGGCCAGCTTGATGATGAGATGGCGGTTTTTGTCCACCGCGATCCAGCCCTGCTGGCGGAAACGGTTCAAAAGACGGGTGATGGTGACGCGGGTAGTGCCGATGGCATTGGCCAAGTCTTGGTGGGTGAGGCGCACCTGCAGGCGCACCCCCGTCGCCATTGGGGATCCCAACTCCACCGCCAATAGGGAGAGCAACTGGCGCAGCCGATCCTCCACCCGCCGCCGCCCGGCCAAGGCCAGCAGCGCTTCGGTTTGGCGCAACCGCCGCACCAACTGCTTGAGCAGCCCCTGGCTCAGGGTTGCTGAGGCTTCCACCTCGGCTGCCGGCAGCCGCAACACGTCAACCGCCGTCAACGCCTTGGCTTGGTAGGGATCCAACATTGTCAGCGGGGATCCCAGGGGCATGGAGGGGCCAGCAAATCCCAACAGCGCCTCGCCGCCATTGGGATAGAGGGTAGTCAATTGCACCACACCCCGACAGACGATCACCCACTCCTCGGGAAACAAAGGGATGACCTGGCCGGGACTGTAGGGAGATAAACTGCGGCCTCGGTAGAGGTCTTCTAGCAATTGCCGCTCCCGTGTAGGCAGGCCGGCAGCAAAATGGCCGGGCATCGTTTCAGGCATAGGCTAGCTCCGCTAGGGCAAACTGGGCACACTGGTCGTTGGGCTTTCCCCTACCAATAACAGCATGGGGTTGGCTTCGCGGCTGAGTTGGGGTAGAGGACAAGTGTTCCCGACAACACCTTACCGCTTGCCTCTTCGACGGAAGTAAAGGAGAGGTTATGCTCAGGTTAAGTCTCGCCACGCAGAGGGGCAGAACCGAGAGCAACCGCGATCCGGTAGGATAGAAGTGCCAAGCTCAACCCTTCAGGAGACCTGCTGTGACGCTGATGGTTCGCGTGATCACCCCCGACCGCACGGTTTGGGATGCCCCCGCCGAGGAAGTGATCCTCCCGGCTACCTCAGGTCAGTTGGGCATCCTCACCAACCACGCCCCTCTCTTGACGGCCATCGGCAACGGCGTGATGCGGGTCAAGGCCGGTGGCAAGTGGTCGGCCATTGCCGTGATGGGCGGGTTTGCGGAAGTGGAAAATAACGAGGTAACCGTTCTGGTCAACCGCGCCGAGCGGGGAGAAAAAGTGGATAAGGCCGCAGCTCAGGCCCTCTTGGACAAAGCGAGCCAAGTTTTGAACACCAGCAGCGACAAGCAAGAGCGCCTGCAGGCCAAGTTGGATCAACAGCGGGCCAGGGCCTTGATCCAAGCCGCCGAGATGGGCCACAAAAGCTGAGGGATCCCCGCTTTTCTTGGCAGGGGATCCGGCTGCGGGGCTGGCTTTGTTAAGCTGAAGCTCTTGGGGAGCTGGTGGTGCTATGTTCAGTCCTGCAGTTGCCGATGGCGCATTGGGCAGCTTGAGAATTAGCCAGGTGGCGGCGGCGGCGGGGTTGCCGGTGCGCACGGTGCGCTACTACGAGTCGCTGGGCCTGCTGAAGCCAACGGTGCAGCGGTCGGAGTCCAGCTATCGCCTCTTCCATCCGGCAGTGCTGGGGCGGCTGGCTTTCATTCGCCGCTGCCAAAGCCTGGGCCTGAGCTTGGAGGAAATTCGCCAGATCCTGCAGTTGTACGACCGGGGGGAGCAGCCCTGCCCAGAAATCCGCCAACACCTGCAGGAGAAGCTGTGGCAAATCGAAGAGCGCATGGCCGAATTGCAAACTCTAAAAGGCCAAATTGAAAGCCTCCTTTCCGATTGGCGGATCCCAGCGGAACCGACGGCCCAGGAGGACGTGATCTGCCCGATTTTGCAAAAGCCAGAGGCCGGCGGTGACAAGGTTGGCAGACGCTACTCGACGGTTACCGACTTGGCCAGGTTGCGGGGCTGATCCACATCGGCCCCGCGGCGCAGCGCCATGGCGTAGGCAAACAGCTGCAGGGGGATGACGTTCAAAACCGCCGACAGCAGAGGTGTGGTGCTGGGCACCTCGATGACGTGGTCGGCTTTTTCCCGGACCTGGGTATCTTCCGGATTGATCAGGGCAATGACTCGCCCGCCCCGCGCCCGCACCTGCTCGATGTTGGAGAGCATTTTTTCGTAGACGGGATCGCGGGTGGCAATACACACCACCGGCATGCGCTCGTCGATGAGGGCAATGGGGCCATGCTTCATCTCCCCTGCTGGGTAGCCCTCGGCGTGGATGTAGCTGACCTCTTTCATTTTTAAGGCCCCCTCCAGGGCTATGGGGGCGTTGACCCAGCGGCCCAGGTAGAGCATGTCGGTGACGTGGTGGTACTGCTCCGCCAACTGCTCGTAGAGGGCGGCGTCTTTCAACAACAGGCTGATCTTGCCCGGCAGCTCGATTAAAGCTTGCAGGTGGGATCGGATCTGGGCCGGGCTGAGGATCCCTTTGGCCTGGGCCAGTTGCAGGGCCAGCAGGTATCCTGCCACCAGCATGCCGGTAAACACCTTGGTGGAGGCGACGGCGATCTCCGGCCCGGCGTGGATGTAGATCACCCCGGCATCCGCCAGACGAGTGGCCTGGGATCCGATGGCGTTGACGATGGCCAGGGTGGGGATCCCCTGAGTGCGGGCCTCGCTCATGGCCGCCAGCGTATCCACCGTCTCACCGGACTGGGTGAGGGCCACCAGCAGGCTGTGGGGGCGCAGCACCGGCTGGCGGTAGCGAAACTCGGAAGCATAGTCCACCTGCACCGGGATGCGGGCCAGGCTCTCGATGAAATACTTGAGCACCAGGCAGGCGTGCCAGGCGGTGCCGCAGGCCACGGCGTGGATCTGCTCTATCTGGGCCAGTTGCGCTTCTGTTAGCGCCAGCCCCTCCAGCGTCACCCGCCCCCCTTCCAGATCCACCCGCCCCCGCAGCGTATCGGTGGTGGTGCGCGGCTGCTCGTAGATCTCCTTTTGCATGAAGTGCTTGTAGCCCCCCTTGGCCGCCGAGACGGGATCCCAGGCTACGGTGATGGGAGTCTTGCGCAGCTCTTCGCCGGTAATGCGCAGGTAGCGCACGCTGGAGTCGGTGAGGATGGCCATCTCCCCATCTTCCAGAAACACCACCCTGCGGGTGTGGCGGACGATGGCGGGCAGATCCGAGGCCACAAAATTTTCCCCTTCCCCTTCGCCAATCACCACAGCCCCGGCATTGCCCAGGCGGGCGGCAATCAGACGATCCGGCGCCTCCCGATCCAAGGCCACCACGGCATTGCCTCCCCGCAGTTGTCCCATGACTTTGGCAAAAGCTGCCTCAAAGCAGCCCAGCTCCTCCGTGTACAGGCCCAGCAGGTGGGCGATCACCTCGGTATCGGTTTGGGAGCGAAAAGGGATCCCGCGCTGCAGCAGGTGCTCCTTCAGCTCCAGGTAGTTCTCCACAATGCCGTTTTGGATGACCACGATGCGCCCGCGCGCGTCGCAGTGGGGGTGGGCATTTTCTTCGCTGATACCGCCGTGGGTGGCCCAGCGGGTGTGGCCAATCCCCACCTTGGCCGTGGGCATGTTGGCCGTGAGCTTCACCAGCAGGTTGTGCAGCTTGCCGGTGGCCCGCACAATCCTCAAGCCCTCTTCTGGATCCACGGTGGCAATGCCGGCGGAATCGTAGCCGCGATACTCCAGGGTGCGCAGGCCCTCCAAGAGGATGGGAGCTGCCCACTGAAAGCCCACATAGCCGACAATGCCGCACATTCCTCACACCTCAACCTCAGTCGCGCCAGCGTTGCGTAGCCATAGGGGGTGCCGTAGGCACAGCACCTTATCCGCAAAGCCTACCCCAGGTTGGGGATCCCTTCAACGGCTTTGGCCGCCGTTGTTACCTCAGCGGGTCATCTCAGGGATCCCAGACTCCCGCTAGAGAGAGGGGAAAGGCAGCCAACTTATGGGGAAGTCTGCGGCTGCCATCCTTGGGATCCAGAGACAATCCCCTGGGCAAAAGAGACGGGCGCAAAACGAAAGTGATACCCTTCGGCCACCGCGGGCTGGATCCCATCTTCTCCGGGCACACTGGAAACCAAGTTGCTCAGCCCCAACACCAGCTCTCGCAGGGCGCGGCGAAACTGGGGATCCCCGGTCAGCTCGTCGATGTCGGCGGTAATTTTTTGCATATTCTGAAAGGTGATGCGGGCGGAATCGAGGGTTTGGCGCAGAGTAGCTAAAGTGCCCGGATCGTTGAGGCTGGCGGCAAGCTGCCGCAGATCGTCGGTAGCTTGGGACACGTTCTCCGCCGCCGCTCGCACCTCGGCCAGGATCTGGCGCACATCCGCCTGCAGTTGCGGATCGGTAAGCAGCGGGCGAACCGCGCTCGACATGGCTTGCAGATCAGCGCTCACCTGCTGGATGTTTTCCAGGGCAGCCTGGAGGGAGGTGCGGTTCTGTTCCACCAGAACGGTGAACCGATCGGCAGCCGCTTGAAAACTGCGGGCCGTTTCCCTCACAGCTCCAGCCGCGTCTTGGATAGCCACAGCAGCCGAGGTAAATTGCGACAAGTCCAGATCTTCGGTGCGCAGGGCAGCTACTCGCTCTTCCACGGTTTTTGAGAGATCGGCCACGCTATTGGCAACGCGGGTGATCCCCTCCAGAGTGGTGTTAAGGGTGTCGAAGAGCTCATCGTCGTTGATCCGTGTGAGCAACTGATCCAGCCGGATCAATAACTGGCCAAAATCCACTCCAGGGGTTCCCTCCACCACATCTCCATTGCAGATGATTTGACTGCTGTCGCAATCCGCTGCCAGAGGGGATCCCGTTGCCGCCTGACCCCTCCCCTGGGGCAGGATGTCCATCACCGTCTCCCCCACCAGCCCCGTCTGGGTGGTAACAAACAGGGCGTCGCGCGGAATGACCAGCGGCTGGTCGATAGCCACCTGCACCTCCACCTGGGCTGCCTGGGGCAGGATGCGCTCCACCCGGCCCACAGCTACTCCCCGCAGCCGCACGCTGGAGCCTTCCGCCAGGCCGGCCACATTGGGATAGGTGACGGTGAACCGAAAGCCGCGGCTGCCGAAGCGCAAGTTGTAGATCCACAAAAACAGCCCGGCAAAGCCCAGTGCCCCCGCCAAGATCAACAGGCCCACCGCCCCTTCTCGGATTGCTCGCGAACGCATCACACCTGCCCTGCCACTTGAATTGGCCCTTCTACGCTACCGCTGAAAAATTGCCGCACAAAGGGGTTGTCGCACGTTTCGATCTCTTGCACGGATCCCTCCCACTGCACCCGCCCCTGGGCCAAGAGCACAATCCGGTCGGTGGCGCGGTAGATGGTGCTGTGCTGGTGGGTCACCACAATGTAGCTCTCGCAAGCTTTTTTCACGCGCTGCAGATCCCGGATGAGATCTTCGATCACGGTGGAAGCAATGGGATCCAAGCCTGCTGTGGGCTCGTCGTAGAGCAGCAGTTGCGGCTCGTCCTGGGGCAGCGACGGATCCTCCATGATGGCGCGGGCGAAGCTGGCCCGCTTGCGCATCCCCCCAGAAAGCTCCTCCGGCAGGCTGTGCTCCTTGCCCGCCAGCCCCACCGCCTCCAGCTTGGCCGCCACCAGCTCCCGAATGCGTGCCCGCGGCAGCCGCGAGTGCTCATAGAGCAAAAAACCGACGTTTTCTTCCACCGTCAGGGAGTCGAAGAGGGCCGCTTGCTGGAATACCATGCCTACCCGCAGGGGGGGAGTCTGATGGCCGGCCTGAATTTCCGGCAGCGGGATCCCACACCAGAGCACCTCGCCAGCCTCCGGCTCCGTCAGGCCGGCAATAATGCGCAGCAAGGTCGATTTGCCGGTGCCGGAAGGCCCCACCACTCCTAGGGCATCGCCCCGGTACACCTTGAGGTCAATCCCATCCAGCACCACCGTAGACCCAAAGCGCTTGCAGACCTGCCGCAGCTCTACCAGAGGGATCGGATCGTTTACCTTGGCTGGAGAGGAAAGGGGCTGAGGTTGACCATTCTCTACCCCTGCTGGCGGCTTCTGCTGGCTGTCCCTGCTTGTGGCAGTGGCTTGCTGGCAGCACTTTGCCCACCACTTCTGGCAAAACTGCGGAATCAGGATACCTTCCTCCGGTGGCTTGCCTCCACTACTAGTCTACAAGGCCCTCCCGTTGCCCGAACAACCTGCCGGCGTTCACCGGCCCCAGGGATCCGAAATTCCTCCCTGGGCTCCCTTAGTCCAGCTCAGCGGCAGACTCAACCTCAGCAAGAGCGGCTAAGCCGGCAGGGATCCCTTCCGTCGAACTGGGCAGAGTCGAATCTGGCTGGGCCACGGCTGGAGGAGAAGGACTGCGGCGCTGCGAAAAGCCCCAGACAAACAAAGGCAGCACAGCCAGCACCATCCCCCATTCCGGGAGCTCAATTTGGGGGAAAAACACCTCCAGCAGCATGAGGCTTCCCACCAGGGCGATGATGGCAAAGGCAGCATCTTCCAGGCGGGAAAACTCATCCAGCCAGCGCAAGAACAAAGAGGCCATGTAGCGCATCAGGGTGATGCCGAGAATGCCGCCGAGGATGATCACCCAAGCCTTGCGGGAGACGCCCACCGAAGCGGCGATGCTGTCGAAAGAAAAGACTAGATCCGTCAGCTCTACCATCACCAGAGTTTGCCAAAAATTGGCCTGGCGAGTGATGTCTTGCTCGGGTCCTTCTTCTTCCCCGCGAAAATGCTGCCAGGCCAGCCAGAGCAAGTAACAGGCCCCAAGAAACTGAGCGGGCGGATACTCCACCAGCCAAACCGCTGCAAACACAATGGCGATGCGAAAACCATAGGCGCCAATGATGCCCCAGCGCAAAGCCCGGTTCTGTTGCTGGGGGGTGGGCAAATGCTTGACCAAAGCAGCTAGGGCGACGGCGTTATCAGCAGAGAGGGCTGCTTCCAAAAACACCAGAGCCACCACCAAAAAGAGATCCGTCCAAGTGAAGGACTGAACGATCCCCTGAACAAGAGCCACAGCGGTATTTATTGCCTCGATGGACATAGCAGCAAGCTTCATGTACCCCGGCTAAAAAATCGTTCGTTCAGTGCAGCCAACCCCAGACTGCTATCCTATAATCGACAACTCCTTTCATTTGCTTTCATTTTTATGGTCGTTTTTATGGTCGTTAGGGAGCGCCCCAAGAATGATACCTGAGGAAAGAACCCACCCCTCAATTCTTGGAAACAACCTCCCAGCGGAGACAGCCAAAATCCCGGCCTAGCCATGGCCTGAGTATAGCCTGTCTGGCTTAGGATTGTTTTACATTTCTTAACCTTCTCCCTCTCCAGGGGATGCAGGCGAGGGCAATCGCGACGCCAGCCGCTGGCCACAGCGCAGGATCTGGCCGGCCAGAATCGCAGCCCCAAAGCCGTTGTCGATGTTCACTACCCCCACCCCAGGAGCACAGGAGTTGAGCATGGTCAGCAGGGCAGCCAAGCCCTGGAAGCTGGCCCCGTAGCCGATGCTGGTGGGCACGGCGATCACCGGGCAATCGGCCAGGCCCGCCACCACGCTGGCCAAGGCCCCCTCCATGCCCGCCACCACGATCAGCACATCGGCTTCCAGGGCGGCGCGGTGGTGCAGCAGGCGATGGATCCCGGCCACTCCCACATCCCAGAGGCGCTTGACCTGAAACCCAGCCAGCTCGGCGGTGAGAGCGGCCTCCTCGGCCACCGGCACATCGGCGGTGCCGGCGGAGATCACGCTAATCTGGCCGGGACGGCGGAGGGTCTGCTGGGCCGGGATCCAGCACAGGCGGGCCACCGCGGAATACTGCGCCTGGGGCAGCCAGCGGCGGATCTGAGCATAGGTAGAAGCTTCCACTCGGGTGGCCACGGCCAGGGATCCCTGCCAGTGGAGCCGTTCCAGGATCTGGGCAATCTGCTCAGGAGTTTTGCCCGGCCCCCACACCGCTTCGGGAAAGCCGGTGCGTAAAGGACGGTGGTGATCCACATGGGCGAAGTCTCCTACCTCCTCGAAGGGCAAAAAGCGACAGGCCTGCAGGGCTTGCTCGGCAGAGAGCTGCCCTTGGGCCACCGCTTGGAACAGTTCCCACAAGGTTTGGGTTGGGTCGGGCATAGCAAGGGGATGGAGCGGCTCTACTGGGCCAAAGACCCGCGCGGGAAAAACAACACCGGATGCCAACTTTGCCGCAGGATCTCGCCAGTGAGGCTGCGAACCGACCACTCCCAGAAGCTGCCCACCCGCGGCGAGGCGGTGGCAATGGCGGTCATGTCCTCCTCAGCAGCGGTGGCTAGGATTTCCTGAAGCGGGGATCCCACCCGCACCAAGGCCCGCAACTGCACCGGTTTTACCTGCTCGGCCAGCGGTTCGACTAACCGGGCCAAGTCGGCCTCGGCCCTGCGCTTGAGCTCTTCTGCCGGCGATCCCTGGTTGCGGCGGGCGCTGGGATCCACCACATAGAGCAGCGTAATGGCCTGACACTGGGAAGTTCCTGGCAGCAGTTGGCCAAGACGGCTGAGGAGCTGCCGGCGGGGCTCCTCAAAGTCAAAAGGCACTAGGAGGGAGCGAAATAGGTGGCGGCTGCGCAGGCGCAATTCTTCCAGAGTAAAGGCGGCGATGAGTTGCGGACGCATCACCATTACCGGGATGGTCAGCTTCGGCAGCAGCTCCAAGGTGGTGCTTCCAAACAGTTTTTCGGTGAGCAGATTGTGGATCCCCATGCCTGTGATTAGCAAGTCGGCGCTGCAGGTTTGGATCCCTCTTAAAATCAGATCCACCGCCTTGCCCGCCTGCACCAAGACTTTGACTTCCAGCCCTGCAGGAACGGCGCTCAACACCTCTTGTAAGCGAGCCTGTTGCGCCTGCACTTTGGGGGTGAGGTCTTCGGGAAGGCCAATGTCGTCGTCCTGCCGAGCAACGCTATGCACAAAAGCAACGCGCTCAATCCCATTCAGGTAAAGCTCTTCTAGGCATTTGCCAAAACGCTGCAGTCCATCGCGGCAATCGGTGGCGATCAACAGGCTTTTGAACATATGGCTTTAGGCAGAGGGAGGTAGCCAGCAACAGCGACCTGCCCTAGGGGGCAATCTCAGGCTAACACCTCGCACCCCGGACCTGTCCTTGAAAGGAGTCCCGATCTACTTCTGCTGCGGCTTTCGCTCACCGATAGGGATCCGCCAAGTTGCGAAACTGGGTGTACTGGCTTTCAAACAAAAGGCGCACCGTGCCCGTGGGGCCATTGCGGTGTTTGGCAACAATTACCTCCGCAATTCCGCGATCGCTGGTGTTGGGATCGTAGTACTCGGGCCGGTAGATCATCATCACCACGTCGGCATCCTGCTCGATGCTGTTGTGCACCAGCAGGCCGTTGGCCACAAAGTTGTGGTGGCGGGGCATCTCGATGTCGTAAACCGGTTGCGGCTCCCCCGGCTCGCTAATGAAGACGACGGGATCCCAGATCAACCCCTCCTGCACCACCACCGCCACCTCCTCCTCCAGTTGCAGCTCGTCGAGGGTTTTCCAGCCGTCCCGAGTTAGGAAGGGGTGGTTGCCAGTGGCACGAATGGAAAAGTTGAGGCGGGTTTTTAGAAGACATGTGGGCTGCCGCCCACTGCAAAATACCCTCACTGGCTGTTGGGGCACCAGCCGCCCGCGCCCATTGAGGCTGAGCAGGCGCGGCAGTTCTGCTGAAGGCGGCAGGGCTGCCAGTTGCTCTAGCCGCCAGATCTTGCCGCGATCCACGTCCCTCACGCGGGTATCGCCGGCTAGACAACCCGACTCCCGCAAATCTGCCAGTTGCGGACGCTTGTCTGAGCGCGACTCCACTGCCCGGCTGAGCTGAGATAGCACCAGCACCGGCACCATCAGCTCTTTGGCTAGCGCCTTGAGGCCGCGGGTAATGCGCGACAATTCCTGCACCCGGTTGTCGGACTCAGATCCCTGGATGAGCTGCAAGTAGTCGATCAACACCAACCCCAACGTCCCTCCTTGCTCCACCTGCAGACGCCGCGCCTTAGAGCGAATTTCTGTAACCGTGCAGTTGGGCGTGTCGTCGATAAACAAAGGCAGTTGCGACAAAAAGCCAATCGCCTGCCCCAGGCGTTGCCACTCATTCTCGCTGATGCGCCCGGATCGCAGACGGCTACTATCAATGCGCGCCTCGCTGGCCAAGAGCCGCTGCACCAGCTGCTCCCGCGACATCTCCAGGCTGAAGATGGCCACCGGTTGCTTGACGTAGGCAGCCACATTTTGGGCAATGTTAAGAGCCAGGCTGGTCTTTCCCATCGAAGGACGGCCGGCTAGGATGACCAAATCCGACCGCTGCAAGCCCTGGGTCAGGTTGTCGAGGTCAATGAATTTGGTCGGGATCCCAGGGATCTGAGCCCCGCTCTGGAATCTCTCCTCCAACTCTGAGAAGATGCTTACCAAAACTTCCGAGGCTGGAACAAGGCTGCGCTGCACCCGTTCCTGGGTGAGGCTGAACACCTCTTGCTCGGCTCGATCCAGGAGCTGAGGGAGAGGCTGGCTAGTGTCGTAGGCCAGACGCGCCAAGGTGTTGCTGACTTGAATCAGCCGGCGGCGCATGTATTTGTCCACCACCAGACGGGCATACTGGTCAATGTTGACACTGCTAACCGTCTGCTCCACTAGGCGGCGAATTGCCGCCGTTCCTCCCACCCGCTCCAAGAGCTGGTGATCTGCCAACCAGGCAGAAACAGTGGTCAGGTCAGTGGGCTGGCCCTGGCTGTACAACTGCAGAGCAGCCCGGTAGATCTCCTGGTGGGCGGAGAGGTAGAACATCTCAGGCCGCAAGAGCTCCGCCACCCGCGCCATCGCCTCAGGGTCAAGGAGGATGCCGCCCAAGATCTCCTCCTCAGCTTCTATGTTCTGAGGCGGAAGCCGATCCCCACCGGTCAGGTCGTAATCGCTAATCACCACCAGCCAGGATAGAAAAAACCTAACCTGTCCCCGCACTCTCTGGCTGCTAGGCTGCACACCTAGCACAGGGGGCCAAGTGAGTAGATTCCTTACTCGGGCGTGACCTGAATGCGCAGCGTAGCAGTAACCTCGGGGTGTAACTTCACCTGCACCAGGTAAACCCCAGTTTTCCTAATCTCCTCATTGAGCAAGACGTTACGGCGGTCAATATCGAGGCCACTGGTAGCCAGCACCACCTCGGCAATATCGCTGGCAGTTACCTGTCCAAAGAGCAGGTCTTTTTCGCCCACCTTCTTGCGGATGACAAAACGGCCAATCGTCTCCAAAGCCTTTTTGTAGTTTTCCGCCTGTTGCTTCTCAGCCAGCTTGCGGGCTGCTTCCTGCTCCCGCCGCATCTGCTGCTCCTTGAGAAGTCCAGGCGTAAGCCGCACCGCCATCTGCCGCGGGAAAAGGTAGTTGCGGGCATAGCCCGGCCTGACACTCACCACCTCTCCCGGCTTGCCGAGCCCAGGAACCGCCTGGCGCAGCATCACCTGCACATCTTTTGCCATAGGAGGAAGGCACCCACTCTCTTGACAGCCTTCTATTCTAGGCATTCCCCCGACCAATGTCAGCCCAGCCCCAGCCTCCCCCTGGGGTCTCTACCCTGATTAAGCCCGACAGTCGCGACCTCGGCTGCTGGGCCTAGAAATAACCTAGAAATAACCTGAATTTAACCTCTTGTTAACCAAAAAAGGGTTGACCTTACGTTACACTTAGCGACCGGTTAGCGACTGAGTTGCAAGGGCTGGGGTCTCAACGAGATCCTGTGCTTTCTTCGGCCCGGTGGACTGAGCTCTTGGAGTTAGGTTTCACAGTTGCAGCTTTTGGACCTGGGCTAGGACACGCTCTTCAGTGGAGAGATCTCTGTATGTCGATGTCGCATTCCTTGGGTCGTCGTTCTTTCCTCAAGTCCTTGTCGGCAGTTGCTGCTGGTTTTGCGGCAAGTCAGGCCGGCTGGCAGCGAGTGTTTGCCCAGCAGAAGACGATAACCATCAACGGCGCCGGAGCTACCTTCCCGGCCCCCCTCTACCAAACGTGGGCCCAAGAATTTGGCAAGAAAAACCCCAACATCCAAGTCAACTACCAATCGGTGGGGAGCGGCGCTGGCCGTCAGCAATTTGTGGCCCGCACTGTCGACTTCGGCGCCACCGATAGCGTGCCGCGTCCTGAGGAGATTAGCAAGATTGAGGGTGAAGCCAAACCTCCCAAGGGCATGGTGGCCGTGCCTATGGTGGGCGGGGCATTGGTGGCAGCCTATAACGTCCCCGGCGTAGGTCCTGAAATTCGCCTCTCTCGCCTGGCGCTGGTCAATATCTTCCTGGGCAAGATCAAGAACTGGAACGATCCGCTGCTGGCTGGCCTTAACCCAGGCGTGACTTTCCCAGATCTGCCGATTACTGTTGTGCACCGCTCTGATGGCAGTGGCACCACCGACATCTTTACCACCCACCTCAGCGCCATTAGCCCCGAATGGCGGCAAAAAGTGGGCCGTGGCTCTTCCGTGAACTGGCCAACTGGCGTGGGAGCTCGCGGTAACGAAGGCGTTTCTGAACAAATCAAGCAGATTCCTGGCTCAATCGGCTATGTGGAGTACGGCTTTGCTAAGATCAACAAGCTAAATTTCGCTCGCCTGGAAAACCGGGCAGGCAAGTTCGTCGTCCCCAAAGTTGAGACGGAGCAGGCAGCGCTGGCGAGAATCAAGCTCGACGAGCGGCTGCTGGGGGTTGACCCAGATCCCGAAGGGGAAGACTCCTACCCCATTGTGGGCTACACGTGGATCTTGGCTTACCAAGCCTACCCCAAAGCTGAAACCTCCAAGGCTGTCAAAGAGTTTCTTCGCTACGGCCTCACCGAAGGGCAATCCTTTGCGGAGCCGCTGGGCTATGTGCCTTTGCCGGAGGAAACGCGGAAGAAAGCTCTGGCTGCCCTGGAAAAAATCACTCCGTAGAGGTTTGTACCCCCTACCCAGCAGATGACCACTACCCCTACCCAGCAGATGACCGCTACCTTTTCGGAGAGCAGTTCTCTATTTCGGCCCCGGCCCGTCTTCCAGCGCCGGCGCGACTGGCTATTTATTTGGGCAACGCGGATCGCCGTCTTTTTCTCGGCTTTCCTACTGTTGTGGATTGCCCTGGAGATTGGGATTCAGGCGCTACCTGCCATTCGGAAGTTCGGGCTGGGCTTTTTCTGGGGCACCACCTGGGATCCTGTTGAGGAAATTTACGGTGCTTGGCCCCAGATCTACGGCACACTGGTAACTTCTCTGATTGCTCTGATCGTGGGCGTTCCCTTAAGCTTTGGCATCTCCATCTTTTTGAGCGAGGACTTTTTGCCCAAGCCTTTGCGCACAGCCTTGATCATCGTGGTGGAGCTGCTGGCAGCCATTCCCAGTGTGGTCTACGGCATTTGGGGGTTGTTTATCTTCATCCCCTTCTTCCGCCCTGTACAGATGTTTTTGTTCCAGCACTTCAACTGGCTGCCCATTTTCAGCACACCACCAGTAGGGCCTGGGATGCTGACATCGGGGGTTGTCTTGGGGATCATGATCATCCCCATCATTACTGCCATCGCCAGGGAAATGCTGGTGTCCGTTCCGCCAGAGTTGCGGGCGGCTGCCTATGCGATGGGAGCCACTCGCTGGGAAGCCATCTTTGGTGTCGTGCTGCCGGCAGCAATTGGCGGCCTCCTGGGAGCGGTGGTTTTGGGTTTGGGACGCGCCCTAGGGGAGACGATGGCAGTAGCGATGCTGATTGGGAATGCCCGCGGCATTAGCATCTCGCTTCTGGCTCCTGCCAGCAACATCCCAGCCCTATTGGCCAACGAGTTTGCGGAAGCGGGCCCCGAGCAGGTTGCAGCACTTATGTATTTGGCCTTGATTCTGTTAGCCATCACTCTGGTGGTTAACATTGCGGCGGAGCTGATGATACGCCGTGTCAAGTTTGCGCTAACAGCTTCGTGGGAGTAGAGGAACATGACGGCGCAAGTGCAGGCGGTAGAGCAAGGCAATTGGTTTAAGCGCAGAGCGAAGCCCTGGCAGCGCATCTTCTTGGATGTAGGAATGACAGCGCTGACAGCTACCTCCAGCATCTTCGCCATTTTTGTGCTGGCTCTCATCCTCTACTACGTTTTCACCAGGGGCATCGAGCGCCTGAGCTGGCAGACGCTGACCCAGCTTCCCCCTCCTCCGGGCGATCAGGTGGGCGGATTTGGCAATGCGGTGCTGGGGACGATTATTGTGGTGTCGATTGCTATCTCCATCACATTCCCCATTGGTCTATTCGCAGCCATCTATCTCTCGGAGTTTGGCAAAAACAGCCCCGCGGCCTCCTTTCTGCGCTTCATTATCAAGGTGTTGACGGGGGTTCCCTCCATCATTGCCGGGGTGTTTGCCTATGGGGTGCTGGTGCTTTCCACCAAAACCTTCTCGGCCCTTGCCGGCGGGATGGCTCTATCGGTGCTGACCCTGCCTATCATCATTTTGTCCTGTGAAGAGGCGCTGCGCCTGGTGCCGGCCGATACGCGGGCTGCTGCCTATGCGTTGGGGGCTTCGCGAGTGCAGACGGTGTTTCGCGTGGTGTTGCCAGCGGCTCTGCCGGTGATCCTGACGGGGGTGACGTTGGCCATTGCCCGCGCTGCAGGTGAGACGGCGCCCCTGATCTTCACGGCTTTGTTTAGCTTTCTCTGGCCCAGCGGTTTGTTGAAGCCAGTGGCCTCGCTGGCTGTGTTGATCTACAACTTTGCCCTTGTCCCCTTTGAAAACCAGCAGAAGCTTGCCTGGGGAGGGGCTTTGGCTCTGGTGATTTTGGTCCTGATTACCACCGTCAGTTTCCGGCTCCTTGTGAGTCGTCGCCAAGAAGCCATCACTATCTAAGCCTTGCAGTGACGTTATCTTCTTTTCAACACGCCTATGCGCTCTCCACTCTCTGACAAGTCGGGCTCTCCTGAGCAATCCACCCGGTTGGAGGTTGAACTAGAGACGCGGGATCTGAGCGTCTACTACGGCTCCCACCTGGCGGTTAAGCAGGTTTCCCTGAAGATCCCGAAAAATCACATCACAGCCTTTATTGGACCCTCAGGTTGCGGCAAGAGCACTATTTTGCGCTGCTTCAACCGCATGAATGACTTAATCCCAGGGGCAAGGGTAGAAGGCTCCGTTATCTTCCACGGGAAAAACATCTACGACCCGGATGTGGATCCCTCTGAGGTGCGGCGGCGGGTTGGCCTAGTGTTTCAGAAGCCCAACCCCTTCCCCAAATCCATCTACGACAACATTGCCTTTGGGCCCCGGATTAATGGTTACCAGGGGGATCTGGACGAGCTCGTGGAGCGGGCACTGCGCCAGGCCGTTCTCTGGGATGAGGTGAAAGATAAGTTGAGGATGAGCGCCCTTTCCCTCTCCGGTGGACAACAGCAGCGCCTCTGCATTGCCCGCACCCTGGCCATTCAGCCGGAGGTAATTCTAATGGACGAGCCTTGCGCCTCGCTGGATCCTATTTCTACGCTGCGCATTGAGGAGCTGCTTAAGGAATTGGGCCGTCGCTACACGATCATCATCGTCACCCACAACATGCAGCAGGCAGCTCGCGTGTCCGACTTCACTGCCTTCTTCAACACTGAACTTGACGAGAGAGGGATCCGCTACGGACGAATGGTAGAGTTTGACCGCACCGAGAAGATCTTCAACTCTCCCGCCAACCGCGAGACGGAAGAGTATGTGAGCGGGCGCTTTGGCTAAGTCGCGGCTGACAGAAGGGATCCCGGTCGTCTATCTTGATGGAGTGGAAGGCCAGTGGCTAGGGCATGGCCGATCGAGTCCGCCTGGATACCTGGCTGGTGGAGCGAGGGTATTTTTCTTCGCGCCAGCAGGCGCAGCGGGCTATCTTGGCGGGAGAAGTCTTCCTCAACGGAGTACGGGCGGAAAAAGCCGGGACGTGGGTAAGCGGAGATCCTGTAGTCCACATCCAGGCCAAGTCTGCTTTTGTCTCGCGAGGAGGAGAAAAGCTTCAGGGGGCACTGCAAGCTTTTCCCATTCAAGTCCAGGGTCGCATCTGTTTGGATGCTGGCATCTCCACTGGGGGCTTCACCGATTGCCTCCTGCAACGAGGGGCGCAGCGGGTCTATGGGGTGGATGTGGGCTATGGCCAATTGGCCTGGTCTTTGCGAACTGACCCGCGGGTAATCCTTAGGGAACGAACCAACTTGCGCTATCTTCAGCCAGCCGATCTCTACGGAACCGAGGTGCCCACTCCCAACTGGCCGGATCTGGCAGTGGTGGATCTCTCCTTTATTTCCCTGACTAAGGTGTTGGAGCCTCTGTGGAAGCTGTTGCGCTCGCCGCGGGAAGCCTTGCTGCTAGTCAAGCCGCAGTTTGAGGCGGGCCGAGGCCAGGTGGGCAAAAGGGGGGTAGTGCGGGATCCGGCTATCCACGCTCGCGTGCTCCAGACGGTGATGCAGGCGGCAGTGAGTCGCGGTTGGCGGGTGCAGGGCTATACGTGGTCGCCTATCACTGGCCCTGCCGGCAACATCGAGTACTGGCTATGGCTTGCTGAAGGGGAAGGGATCCCTCTCCCCGACACCGGTGCGCTACAACAGATGAGCGAACAGGCAAGAGCAGCCTTACACCCATAAAGTAGTGCACTTGTCAATACGTCATTATGCCGAGTTGAGAACGATGAGCGCAGCCATTGAAGAATTGTTTCAGGAAGGGATCCGGCGCTACGAGGCGGGGGAAGCGGCCAAGACGCTGATCCCTTCCTTCGAGGCCATTTGTAAGGGATCCCCGAAGGCGGCAGCAGCCTGGACTTGCTTGTCCTGGCTCTATCTTTTGGAGGGGCAAGCGGAAAAAGCCCTGAAAGCTGCCCAAACTGCTGTGAAGCTAGACCCGGTGGACGCCCAGCCGCGGGTGAACTTGGCTTTGGCGATGCTGGAGCTGAAAAAAACAGGGGTACGCCAGCAGGTGGAGATCATCAAGCAAATCTTGGCGCGGGATCCCGAGCAGATCGAGGGGGTCAAATCTAACTTGGCAGAGGGAGGGAACCGCCGTCCCAATTGGCCTCAGTTGAGCAAGATGCACCAATGGCTATTTGAAGTAGACCAAGCAGGTTAAGCAGGCTTAACCCGATTTTGCAACAAGAATTTAGGAAAATCTAGAGCTTGTCAACTTAATCCGCAACTTTTAACAATATTCTCATAGAGTTGGTGCTAGACTTCTCTTACCAAATCGCAAGACGGTATTCGGGCACCGCTGTGAGTTAGCTTGCATCCCACGCAAGCCTGTGGATTTGTTGGGCTTTGAGGAGATGCAAGGGTTTCTGTTTGGTGTGACACTTCTTGCATCGACTTGCATTGAAATTGAGTTCTGCTTTTGATTTTCTTTGACTGTAAATTGGAGGAACTTGAAGATGAACCGTCAGACCGTTTGGGTTAAAGGCGAGACCCGCAACCACCAGGGCCACTTCATCCCTCAATCCGAGTATACGTTGGTCGATGTTGACCAAAATGGCTGGGCGTTGATCTGTGTTGACAATGCCCGCTGCTATTATGTGGATCCCGACCAGCTCCGCTTTGAGGCGGGATGAGGTCTGTTGCTGCCCATGGAGGGCTTCCTGGCGAGAGTTTCCTAGGAGAGCAGCATCCTTCCCCTGCTTTTGGGCGTGGGTTTGTTTATGGTTTGGTATCCCTGAGGCTGCGCCAGAGGACTGGCCGGTGATGCCCATGTACAGAACCGGTTTTAAGCTGATACCTGGGGGCTCTGCGACCGCAACCCAACGATCAATCTAGCGGAGTCAGCCTAGGCAAGGAGGCAGCGCCCTATTTCAGCTTGGCCGACTCCCCAAGAACACAGAGGGCCTGGGCTGGAGCAGGCTCTTTTTGCCCCTACTCAGGCTGTCCCCGCTCACGCATAGCTTCGGCCAGCAGTTGGGCTACCTCGGGGCGGGAGAACTCCGGCGGGGGGATCTCGCCGCGGCGCAGCATTTCCCGCACCTTGGTGCCCGAGAGGTGGATGCGCTGGTGGGGCTGGCTGGGGCTGGTCTTGGCCGTGGCCATGGTGCCGGTGACGGTGCAATAGAAGGCATGTTCAAACTTGAGGGGGATGATGCCCAGTTCCTCGGGACGGAACTCATCGAAAATGTGCTGGGCATCATAAGGGCCGTAGTAGTTGCCCACCCCGGCGTGATCCCGGCCCACAATAAAATGGGTGCAGCCGTAGTTTTTGCGAACGAGGGCGTGGAAGATGGCCTCGCGCGGGCCGGCGTAGCGCATGGCCGCAGGGTTGATGGCCAGGATCACCCGCTCCTTGGGGAAGTACTTTTCGATCAGCACCTCGTAGCAGCGCATGCGCACCTCGGCGGGGATGTCGTCGTTTTTGGTGGCCCCCACCAGCGGGTGGAGAAACAGCCCGTCCACGATTTCCAGAGCGCACTTTTGAATGTACTCGTGGGCGCGGTGGATGGGGTTGCGGGTTTGAAAGCCGACAATGGTTTTCCAGCCTCTTTCCCGAAACAGTTGCCGCGACTGGGCCGGGTCGATCTGGTAGGCCGGGAAAAGGGGATGGGGATCCCGCTGCAAGAGAGTTACAGGGCCGGCCAAATAGACGGATCCCTGTTGGTAGAGCACCTTCACCCCCGGATGCTGCTCATCGGTAGTGCGGTAGACCTGCTGCGCTTCGCGGGTTTTGTCGTAGGTGAACTTCTCGGTCAATTCCAACAGGCCCAAGAGCCTGCCCTCGGCATTGGCCAAGGCAATGGTCTGCCCTTCCTTGAGATCGGCAGCTATCTCGGCAGAGACCGGCAGCGTTACCGGCAGCGACCAAGCCAGGCCGTTGGCCAGGTGCATCGTCTCCAGAACCGACTGGTAATCTTCCCGCCCCATGAAGCCGGTGAGCGGGCTGAAGCCCCCGATGGCGATCATCTCCAGATCCGACTGGGCCCGCTCGTCGAGGTGGAGGATGGGGCAGTGTTCAGCTTTGGAGCGCAGCTCCTGCGCCTGCTCAGGGGAGGCAATGCAGTTGACCAAGGTGCCCCCGTGGGGCGGAATGGCATCGCCAGAAACAGTCATCTTCGCCTGGGATGGAGTCATAGCGTGCAGACCGGAACGGCAACCGAGCAGACAGGGATCCCTAACCCTACACCCTCCTTTCCTCCGGCGCAATCCAGACTAGTACCAACTGCCTAGTCCAGCATGTAGGGGGGCATATCTTCGTCGGTGGGCGACACGTTGTCAAAGATGGGCCGATTCATGATCTTCTTTTGTGCGTGCAGAGGCGAAGGCTGGGGTTGCGGCTTGGGTAAAGGTGCGACTTGCCCTCGGCGGCTTTGCAGTTCCTGAATGGTCTTGGCCCGCTCCTCGGCCACCGCCTGTAACTGGGCCAGCGCCTTCTGCAATTCGTCGCGGTGGGCAGTGACTTGCTGTAGCTGAGCTTGCAGGGCAGAGACTTTGTTTTGGTAGTCCTGCAAAAGTTGTTGAGCTTCGGCCAGTTGGCTTTTGAGGGTTTCAAGGTCCGGCGATTCTGGGGCTGGTTCTGTAGGAGACTGAGAAGACATCGTTGTCGGCTCCTCGCCCGTGGGAGTAGATTCTGCAGGGGTGGGCTCTGAACTGGTTTTAGCACTGGCCTTGCGCCGAGTGCGGGAAGTTTCTCCCGAAGAAGGAAAGAGGCTACGGTCCGATCCAGTCACAAGAGCACCTCATGTTCGACAAACTGCTCCAATCGCTGACACACCACCGAGCCAGGCCGATAGTCCATGACCGTCAAGCCGTAGTCAAAAGCGGTGCGCAAATCGCTGCTATCTGGAATGGTAACGGGTGAAAGCACATCCGCAAAAATCTGTTGCGCTTGCACATACAATTGCCCGGTATGGGATCCGGACCAGATGCCCCCTGGCAAGTAGCGGTCGTCCAGCATGGTCAAGATGGCGCGGACTTGGCTCAACTCGCCCTTCAGGGACTCGACATAGCGCAGGGTCACCTCTGTACAAGAGAAGTCGACGCGGTTGAGCCGTGTCGGGATCAACACGCGCCGGGCCGCCCGCAGGGCGTTGGCGGTGAGGGCGTTCAGTTCCCCTGGCGTATCGAGAAAGACAAAGTCGTAATCCGGCAGCAGGGGAGCGAGCTGATGCTGCAACAGGTCTTGCCCGGAGTCGCCAGCAGCCGCCAGTTGGGCCGCCACTTCCGCCATGGTGCTGTGGGAGGGCGCCACATCCACCCCCTTGTCGGTGCAATAGATCACCTCTTCCAAAGGACGTCGGTACTGCGGGTGCAGGCTGGCCCAAACCGTTTCCTCGGGGGGCAGGGATCCGGCCTCTTCCAGGTAAAGGCTGCTGGCGGTGGCTTGGGAGGTGAGATCGATGAGCAGAACTCGGTAGCCCCGTTGAGCCGTTAACTGAGCCGCGTGGACGCAGAGGGTGGACTTGCCGGTGCCCCCTTTGTTGTTGGTAAAAGCCAGGACGCGTGCCATCAGCTTCCCCAGGGTTTGTTTCAGGCGCTTCCGATTTCCCGATTCCCCTTGGCCAGATTGGGTCAGGTGCCGCCGCAGCAGTCTATGCTATTGGGTGTAGCCTGGTGGAGGACAACCATGCGCGATGTACTGGCGATTATCCTGGGCGGTGGGCGTGGCACCCGACTTTATCCCCTGACCAAGCGCCGTGCTAAACCTGCTGTGCCTCTGGCAGGCAAGTATCGCCTCATCGACATCCCGGTCAGCAACTGCATCAATTCTGATATTGATAAAATCTACGTCCTCACCCAGTTCAACTCCGCCTCCCTCAACCGCCACATCATCAACACCTACCGCATGTCTCCCTTCACAGGCGGCTTTGTGGATATTTTAGCGGCCCAACAGACGCCCGATAACCCGGATTGGTTTCAGGGCACCGCCGACGCTGTGCGCCAATATCTCTGGCTGATGGACTCCTGGAAGCCGCGGGACTTCCTCATCCTATCGGGGGATCACCTCTACCGCATGGACTACCGCCCCTTTATTCACTATCACCGGCAAACCGGAGCCGATGTGACGCTGGCGGTGCTCCCCTGCGAAGAAAAAATGGCTTCGGGTTTTGGCTTGCTCAAGATCGACGCCGATGGACGGATCGTCGATTTCAAAGAAAAGCCGCAAGGGGAGCTGCTGAAAGCCTGTCAGGTGGATACCCAAGCCCTCGGCCTCAGCCCGGAAGAGGCCAAAGCCAAGCCCTACATCGCCTCGATGGGCATCTATGTATTCAGGCGGGAGGCCCTCATCGAGATGCTGAAGGTGAAGGAGCACACCGACTTCGGCAAAGAGGTGCTGCCGTCAGCCATCGGCAAGTACCATCTGCAGGCCTACCCGTTCAAGGGCTACTGGGAGGACATCGGCACCATCGAGGCTTTTTATCGAGCCAACCTGGCGCTGGTGCAGCAGCCCAACCCTCCCTTCAGCTTCTTTGACAGCGAAATGCCCATCTACACCCGCCCACGCTTTTTGCCCCCCAACAAAATCCTCGATTCCCAGATCGTCAACTCCATGATTGCCGACGGTTGCATCATCAAAAATGCTCAAATTCGCAATTCCATCATCGGCATTCGCAGCCGCCTGGAGGCCAATACCATTGTAGAGAATACCCTGGTCATGGGGGCCGATTACTACGAGTCGGCAGAAGAGCGGCAGGCCAAGCTGGAGGCTGGGATCCCACCGGTGGGCATCGGCGCCAACTCCCACATCGTCAACGCCATCGTGGACAAAAACGCCCGCATCGGGCGCAATGTCCGCATCCTCAACAAGGATCACGTCAGCGAAGCGCAGCGGGAAGAGGAAGGGATCTGGATCAGCAACGGCATCGTCACCATCATCAAGGACTCGGTGATCCCGGACAACACCGTCATTTGATCGGGGGAAGCCGGCTTTGGCCGAGAACCTGGCTGGCGAACGCTGAGGAGGCGCTGTTAAGCAAGATAAGAGAAAACAAGAGGCTTTTGCCATTACGATAGATTACGATAGATATTAAGAGCTTTAAAAACAGATTGTGAGATCCCTTGAGCGTGGTTAACAGGATTTCCTCCATTGCCGACCTAGAAGTTTACGATCCGCAATTCATCACTCGTTACTACCGCTGGCGCCTGCTCCGGGTGATGGGTCGGGCGCTGGCCATTCTCTGGCCCCTCCTCTGGTTTGTTCTCTGTCTACGCTGGGATCAGCTTTGGGGACAGGGCGATCGCAAAGTGCCCCAGCGGGCAGAGCAGTTGCGCAAGCTGCTCACTGACCTAGGGCCTACCTTCATCAAGGTGGGGCAGGCCCTCTCGACGCGACCGGACTTGGTGCGCAAAGACTACTTGGAAGAGCTCACCAAGCTGCAGGATCAATTGCCCAGCTTTCCTTCCCAGGAGGCGTTTGCCCGCATTGAGTCAGAGTTGGGCCGTCCGATCACCGAGATCTACGCCCAGATCTCGCCCGAGCCGGTGGCTGCCGCCAGCTTGGGCCAAGTTTACAAAGCGCAACTGCACAGTGGCGAATGGGTGGCGGTGAAGGTGCAACGGCCCCACCTGCGGGAGCGGCTGAGCCTGGATCTGTACCTCATCCGCTGGGCCTCCACCTGGCTGGGGCCTTGGCTGCCCCTGAACCTGGGCAACACCTTGACGGCGGTGGTGGATGAGTTTGGTCGCAAGCTGTTTGAGGAGATCGACTACCTGCAGGAGGGACGGAACTGCGAGCGCTTTGCCGAATACTTTCGCGGCGATCCCGATGTGTATGTGCCGCGCATCTTTTGGGCCTACAGCACCCGCCGGGTGTTGACCCTGGAGTGGATTGACGGCATCAAGCTCACCGATGTGGAGCGCATTCGGGCGGCCAACTTGGAGGTGAAACAACTGGTGCGCATCGGCGTGGTGGCCGGACTGAAGCAGTTGCTGGAATACGGCTTTTTCCACGCCGATCCCCATCCGGGCAACCTGTTTGCCCTCCCCGATGGCCGCCTGGCCTACATCGACTTTGGCATGATGGATCAGCTCACCGAAGAAATGAAGGAGTACCTGGTGGACGCGCTGGTTCACCTGGTGGATCGCGACTACGACGCCTTGTTCGACGATTTTATTCACTTGGGCTTTTTACAGCCGGATGTCAACCGTCAAGAGCTGATCCCTGCTTTGGAGACGGTGTTGGCGGATGTGTTGAACCAGGAGGTGGGCAACTTTAACTTCAAAACCGCCACCGACCAGTTCTCCGATTTGATGTACCGCTACCCCTTTCAGGTGCCCTCCCACTTTGCGTTGGTCATCCGCTCTTTGGTTACCCAAGAGGGGGTGGCCCTCAGCCTCTATCCGCAGTTTCGCATTGTCGGCGTGGCCTATCCCTATGTGGCCAAGCGCCTGCTGACGGACGAATCGCCCCGCATTCGGCAGCGGCTGCTGCAAGTGCTAATTAAAGATGGCAAGTTCCGCTGGAACCGCTTGGAGAACCTGATCCAAATTGCCCGCAGCGATGGGGGGCTGGATTGGGTACCCACCGCCCGCATGGGTTTGCGCTACCTGATGTCGGAGGAGGCCCGTGAACTGCGCCGCCAGTTGGTGCTTTCTCTCACGGAAGATGACCGCCTTCACTTTGAGGAGCTGCAGCGGCTGTGGCATGTGATCAGCCCCGACTTGTCTCCAACTCACCTCTGGCAGGCGGCACTGGGATCCCTGCCCTCAACCAGCGATCTGCAACATACTTTGGCCGAGTTGAGGGAACAGGTGCAGGCCCACCTGGAGCGGCTCAGCCCCTGGCGACTTCCCCAGCCCTGGCCGAATTGGCTGGCGGGAGTGGGACAGGAAAGGTAAAACGGAAAAAGATAGCTTAAGTTTGGTGAGCTGGACAAAAGCGTGGCAGATCAGAAAGGCGACTTCATTGCCGGTGTGGTAGCCGGCGCTGTGTTGGGCGGGATCATCGGCGGGGTGATCGCCTTTGTGCTGGCCCCCCGACTAAGCAAGGGATCCGCCGAAGGCCAGCGCCGGGATCCCGACCGTCTCAACGGCACCTCTGTCCCTCCTGAACGACCGCGCCTCCGAGCCTCGGGTGAGCCGGCTGTGCCCAGCTCCGGCGACTGGAGGGAGTGGGAACAGGAAACAGAGCGGATTGCCCAGGCCCGCCGCACCCTCGAAGCCAAGATTGCCGAGTTGAACGAGGCGATCCAGGCCACCCGCGCACAACTGCTCGTCAAGGAGATATCTTCTAGCGCTGTCGAGGAAAAGCCTTAAGCAGGGGACCCCTGTCCATGCCAAACTAGAGGCGGCACTGGCTTTCTCCTCTGGGGAGTGCCAGCGTTCTCGCCTCTCGGCTGAGTTGCTCTCCTGGATCAGGTCTGCCTCTGCCGACAGCGCTTAAGTTGTTGAAGAGTTGTTCCCTCGCTGTTTCTAACCATGATGCTCAGCCCTTTGTTGCTCCCTCTCCCTTGGACAGACGGCCTCTCTCTGGGGCTGGTCTACGGCAGTGCCGCGTCTTTGCTGTTTCGCTCCCTTTACCAGTTCATCGTCATTTACAACGCGCTGTTGATTGTGCGGATTTTGCTGAGCTGGTTCCCGCAACTGAACTGGTCTAACCCCATTCTGTCGGTGCTCAGCCAGCTCACGGATCCCTATCTCAACCTCTTCCGCGGCCTCATCCCCCCCATCGGCGGCCTGGACTTCTCCCCCTGGTTGGCCTTTATTTTGCTGAGCTTTGCCATGCAGGTGGTGGGCCAGTTTGCCTAATTGCTGTACCACTGTGCAGATCCCTGGCGCTGCCCGCTACTGGCTGCTGAATGCCCAAGTTCCCATCTCGGTGCTGAAGGATGTGGTGCCAGCGGCGGTTCCCAACCGAGAGGGCTTGGTGCTGCTGGATCTGGAGATTAGGGAAGGGCGAATTGGCCATATCCGAGCGGCCACAGGGATCCCGCCCCAGGGGATCCCCAGCGTGGATCTAAGGCGGGGCCAAGTGTGGCCGTGTTTTGTGGACATCCATACCCACCTGGACAAGGGACATGTGTGGCCGCGCAGCCCCAACCCCGACGGCACCTTTGCCGGGGCCACCCGGGCCGAGCAGGAAGACTGGGCCAAGATGGAGCGGGCCTACGCCGGCAGGCGAGAAAAACTTTGGCAGGATGTCTACCGCCGCTGCAACTTTGGCCTGCGCTGCAGCTACGCCCATGGATCCCAGGCGGTGCGCACCCACCTGGTTTGCGAGGGCCCTCAAGCCGAGGTGAGCTGGGAAGTCTTTGCCCAGTTGCGCCGAGAGTGGGCGGGCAGGCTAGAGCTGCAGGCGGTGACGCTGACCTACTTGGATGTTTTTCTCACACCGGCAGGGGAGAAGCTGGCGGACAAGGTGGCGGAGCTGGGCGGGATCCTGGGCGGAGTGGCGGCGATGGGGCCGGAGCTGGATAAGCAGTTGGAGCGGGTGTTTGCCCTGGCCCAGGAGCGGGGGCTGGATCTGGATTTTCATACCGATGAGACAGACGACCCTGAATCCCTGACGTTGCGGCATGTGGCAGCGGCAGCCCTGCGCCATGGGTTTGCAGGCCAGGTGGTGTGCGGCCACTGCTGCAGTTTGGCGGTGCAGCCGCCGCAGGTGGCCCACCAGACCATGGCCCTGGTGAAGGAGGCGGGGATCGCCGTGGTCAGCCTGCCCCTGTGCAATCTCTATTTGCAAGACCGCCGCCCCGGCCACACGCCCCGCTGGCGGGGGGTGACGCTGCTGCACGAGCTCAAAGCCTTGGGCGTGCCGGTGATGATCGCCAGCGACAACTGCCGGGATCCCTTCTACGGCTTTGGAGATCACGATGGCCTAGAAGTGTTTCGGGAGTCCACCCGCATCCTGCACCTGGACACCCCCTATGGGGATTGGCCGCAGGCCATCACTGCCACCCCGGCCCGCATGATGGGCTTGGTAGAGGCCGGGGCGATTGGGGTGGGCCTGCCGGCAGACTTGGTGCTGTTCAAGGGGCGGGGGTTTGACGAGCTGCTTTCCCGACCCCAGCACGACCGGGTGGTGCTGCGCCAAGGTCAGCCCATCGACACGGCGCTGCCGGACTACGCAGAGCTGGACGACTTGATGGAGAGGGTGGGGCGGACTTAGCCAGCGGGGTTGGGGAGCCAGGCTTTAATCTGGGCGGCAATGCGCTGAGCAGCGCCAGGGGATCCCATACGCCGCTGCCCGTGGGCTCGCAGTTGGTCGGCGTAAGCGGGATCGCTGGCCAGGCAGCTCAGAATCCGGCAGAGCACGGCAGGGGCCTGCTGGGGTGAAGTGAGGTGGACTGCGGATCCCAGGAGACGGGTTTGAGCTTCGGCAAAGCGGGGGGTAAATTGCGGCCCCTCCCCCGGCAGGGTGACCACCGGCTTCCCTAGGCCCACGCATTGTTCCGTGGCCGTCCCCGCCATGGCCAGTACCGCTGTTGCCCGGTGAGCACAGGTGCCAAAATCTCCCCACACCAGGAGCAGGTCGCGGCGTCGAGCAGGGATCCGCTCTTGAAGGGGGTTCCGCTCCAGGTTAGGGCTGAGGGCGGCGTAAACTTGGATTTCCGGCGGCAGTTGCTCTACCACCTGCATCATCAAGGCCCAGTTGCGGTAGGCTTCCGGCGGGCGGGATCCCGGCAGCAGCAGCACCGCGGGCCGGTCGGGATCCAAAGGCAATTCTCCCCGCGGCTCCAGGTCATCCATCATCGGGTTGCCCAGGTAGAAAGCCCGGAGGCCCCGTTTTTGCAGAGCGGTGGCCGTCAGCTCATCTCGCAAGAAGGAGCCGCGACAGCGCCTGCGGGCCATGAGCCAGCGCTCCCAGGGCAGGTAATCGGAAACCGGCTGTCCCAGCCAAGCGCGTCGGTAGGGCCCTTGTTCGTCCCGCCAATAATAGTCCGACTTGGCTGTGCCCACGAAGACGTAGGGGCTGCCGCTCCACCAGGCCATTAACAAAGGCACAATGTCCCCCACCGCCAGCACCAGCTCGACCTGAGCCGCCGCCCGGCGAACCAAAGCCAGTTGCCGCCCCGTCAGGCCCAGCAAGCCAGCGCGCAGATCCCGCCACAACTGCCGCCAATCTTGATAGATAAATCCCCCTGAAGGCATCACCTGGGTCAGGGGCAGCAGCGGGATGCCGCGGCGGCAATAGGCGGTGCCTTCCCCCACAATCGGCAGGGCTTGCACCGAGATCCCCAGGCCGGTCAGGGCCAGGGCGATGCGACTGCCCACCTCATCTTCCCCGTGGCCATTGCTCAGGCACAGCACCCGCGACAAATTCTGTGGATTCATTGGGTAGAGGATGGGAGTTCAACTCTGGGGTGTTGCCGCCTCCATTCGAGCTAAACGAGCAGAACCCTGTAGCTTACCAAAAATCTCTTCTTAAAATAGAGCCAACCTGCGAGGGGAAGCCAGGGTAATGATCCGAAATGAGCGACAACGAGCCGAGTTTATTGCAGCGGTGGAAGCTTTGCGCCTGGAAGGCCCTTACTTCGTCGAGACCCGTCTTACCCGTCAGCGGGGGTATTTTTGGCGGGCGGTGAAGGATGTGGCCGCCGGCCAGCCCTGGTGGGAGATCCGCTACTTTCCTGCCTGCGAGTGCTATGCTTGGGCCTACCTGCCGGAAGGGATCGGCCCCCGTGAGTTTGCCTGGGGACACACGCCACAGCAAGCTTTCCTCAACGCCCTTTGGCAACAGCCTGCCTCCTTTTCGGACAAAGGCTAGGACAGGTGCCAGAGAAACCGTTTCAACTTACAGTAAAAAAAAGATTAAAACTCCCACGCGCAGGGGACATGAAACCGCAGGCCGTCGCCCGTATCCTGGATGCCAACCTCGACCGAGCTCGTGAGGGATTACGGGTGCTAGAGGAGTGGTTTCGCTTTGGCCTAGAAAACGGCGAGCTGGCCAGCGAATGCAAGGCCATGCGCCAAGCCCTGGCCCGCTGGCACAGCGACCCGCTGCGGTTGGCCCGCGACACCCCTGCCGATCCGGGCACCCAGATCTCCCATCCGCAAGAGGAGCAACGGCGGGATCTCGGCCACCTGCTGCAGGCCAATTGCAGCCGTGTGCAAGAAGCGCTGCGGGTCTTGGAAGAATACGGCAAGTTGGCCGAGTCCAGTCATTGGGTAGCACCCGGCCTGGCCAAGCTGGCCAAAGACATGCGTTATCGGCTCTATGTTCTAGAAAGCGAGCTGCTGGGGGGATCCCTGCGCCAACGGCTGTTGGCGGCCCATCTCTACCTGGTCACCAGCCCGGTGCCCCACTGGCTGGAGGTGGTGGAAAAGGCGCTGCGGGGAGGGGTGACGCTGGTGCAGTACCGCCGCAAGAACCTCACCGATAGGGAGATGCTCTGGGATCTCAAACAGTTGCGGCAAGTGTGCGACCGCTACCAGGCGTTGATGATCGTCAACGACCGGGTGGACTTGGCCTTGGTCAGCCAAGCGGATGGGGTGCACCTGGGCCAGACGGATCTGCCGGTTGCCCAGGCGCGGCACCTGCTGGGATCCCAGCGCCTGATTGGCCTGTCGACCACCAATGCCGAAGAGCTGGCCCAAGCCCTCAATAGCGGCGTGGACTATATCGGTGTCGGCCCCGTCTATGCCACCCCCACCAAAGCGGAAAAACCCCCCGCCGGCCTGGAGTACGTGCGCCTGGCCGCTGAGAAGGCCCACTTGCCCTGGTTTGCCATCGGCGGCATCGACCTCCACAACCTGGCCGAGGTGCGCCAGGCAGGCGCCAGCCGCGTAGCCGTGGTGCGGGCTCTCATGGAGGCGGCGGATCCCACCCAGACCGCCCGTGCCATGCTGGCCGAACTGCAACGGATCCCTGCTCTATCCTGAAGTTAGACACAGAATAAACCCTCCTAACTCCCGATGGCAGAAGCCGTAAAAGATCTCACTGACCCCACTCGGCAAAGCGGCGGGGATCCCATCCTGAGCGGGATCGCCACCGAAGTGCAAGGGGAACTGGTGCGGGAGCTGGATCTGATGATCCGGGCTCGCTACCCCCTGATCTACTTGGTTTCTCCAGAAGAGGAGCCAGCGGATGCTGTGCTCGTGCAAGTAGCCAAGAGAACCGATCCGCCGCGGCGGCTGCTGTTTTGGGACGTGGTGCGGGGCTGGCAAGATAGCGGCGAAGATCGCGGCTCCATCATGGCCGCCCTGGGGCGGGTGTGGCGCTCGGCTCCTCAGGAAGACACCCTGTTTGTGTTGCGGGATCTGCACTTTGTGCTGCGCAACGCCAGCAGCGACAAAAACGCCCCTATCCTGCGGGAGCTGAAAAACCTCAGCCGCGAGCTCAAGCGCACCCGCAAGACGCTGATCCTGCTCAGCCACATTCTAGAAGTGCCCAGCGACCTGGCCGAGGAGATCACCGTCGTCGACATTCCCCTGCCCAACAGCGAAGAGATCAGCCGCCTCATCCAGCTCTATGTGGCCCCGGAAAAACTCAAGCTCACCCCCCTGGCCCGCGAGCAACTGGTCAAAGCCTGTCAGGGGCTGAGCCGGGAGCGCATCCGCCGCGTCTTGGCTCGCGCCCTGGCCGCCAAGCAGGAGGTGAACGAGGCCGACATCGACCTGGTGTTGGAGGAGAAAAAGCAGGCCATCCGCCAGACCGGCATCCTGGAGTTTTTCACCGCCCGCGAGACCCTGAAAAGCGTGGGCGGGCTGGACAACCTCAAAGCTTGGGTGCGGGTGCGCCAGGAAGCCTTTACCGAAGAGGCGCGGCGCTACGGCCTGCCCAATCCCAAGGGCGTGCTGCTGGTGGGGATCCAGGGTACCGGCAAGTCCCTCTCCGCCAAAACCATCGCCAACGAGTGGCGGCTGCCGCTGTTGCGGCTGGACGTTGGGCGGCTGTTTGCCGGCATTGTTGGCGAATCGGAAAGCCGCGTGCGCCAGATGATCCAACTGGCGGAGGCCATGGCCCCCTGTGTGCTCTGGATTGACGAAATCGACAAAGCTTTTGGCAACATCACCAGCAGCGCCGACGGGGACTCGGGCACCAGCCGTCGGGTGTTTGGCAGCCTGATTACCTGGATGCAGGAGAAGACCAGCCCCGTTTTCATCGTGGCCACCGCCAACAACGTGCCCCTCTTGCCGCCGGAGCTGCTGCGCAAGGGCCGCTTTGACGAGATTTTCTTTCTCAACCTGCCCACCCAGGCCGAGCGCAAGGAGATCTTCCGAGTGCACCTCCAGCGGCTGCGCCCCAGCCGGCTGCGGGAGTTTGACCTAGATGAGCTGGCAGCAGCCGCCCAAAACTTCAGTGGCGCCGAGATCGAGCAGGCTATCGTTGACGCTATGTACAACGCCTTTGGAGGCAGCGGCAGCGGCGCTCGGCGAGACTTTACCCAGGAAGACATCCTGCAGGCCATCCGCGAAACTGTGCCCCTGGCCTCCATTGCCCGCGACCAGATCGAAAGCCTTAAGTGCTGGGCCGCCCAGGCAGGCGCTAGAACCGCCTCCCAGGATGCTCAGGTGCTGCAGGAGATGAAGCAGTGTTTTGCAGCTTCCTAGAGGGGATCCCCGATTTTTCCTGCTTGAGGGGAGCGAGTGGGAAGCCCCCTAGGCTCGGGTTTGGGCCTTGGAGTCGGATCCCGTCACTGAGGCATTAGTTCGCCTCTTCCCCTTCGTCTCTGGGAATGGATGGTCGAGATAACCCCACCTCCGGCATCCCCTCGTGTCACAATGGGTAAAGATCGGCTTTTTTTGTGTCTTGGCGCTGTGCTCAAGCTCCTGTACTACCGCGAGATCCCTTGCCCAGATACCGCTCAAGTGCTGAGCTGGCTGCAGGAGCACCTGCCTCTGCCTGCGAGCAGCCAAAAGGTACTCACCCCCACTGGGCTACGCCTAGAGGGATCCGGAGCGCAGCTGGCCGTTTTCCTCTGGTCGGGGCTGAACACCACCTATCTCAAGATCTTTCAGTGGTCAGAGCGGCCTTTCCCCCAGCAGGGCCGCTGGCTAAAGGAAGTGGAAAGGGCTATCCAAAGCCAATTTCCCCACCGCTACCCGCAGTTGCCAGATGTCGATCTCAGCCAGGGATCCATCTTTGAGCAACTGGAGCCCTTTTACCCGCAGACGGTGAAGTATTTCCGCCGCATCCCCAACGGGGAGTTTGACCTGCAGCGGGTTTACTGGTGGGAGAAACGCTGGCGGGAAGAAGTCCAATCCCCTCACGCTTGCCGGCCCCCCGTGCTATTTCGCCAGCCTGCCCCAGAGCCCGCCCCCCAAGAGTGGGACTTGGTGATCGTGGGCGGGGCGTTGGGGGCTATCTACGGCGCGGCCATGGCCCGCTTAGGTTACCGCGTGGCCCTGGTGGAACGGCTGCCCTTTGGCCGCATGAACCGGGAGTGGAACATCTCGCGGCGGGAGCTGCAGACGCTGGTGGAGTTTGGCCTCCTCAGCCCTGAGGAGATGGAGAGCCTCATCCTCAGGGAATACACGGATGGTTTTAACAAGTTTTTTGATGGCAACAGCCCCGTGCGCGCCCCCGTCCTGCACACGCCGACGGTGCTCAACCTGGCCATTGATGCCGAAAAGCTCCTGCAGCTCTGTGGTCAAATCTTGAGATCCAGGGGTGGTGCCATCTACGAGCGCAGCGAGTTTCAGCGGGCCTACATCGAGGAGCAAGGCGTCACGGTGGTGGTTAAGGACCTAACCACTCAAGAAGAGTTCTCTCTGGGATCCCGCCTGTTGGTGGATGCCATGGGGACGGCCTCCCCCATTGCCCAGCAGCTCTACGGCCGCCGCGCCTTCGACAGCGTTTGCCCCACGGTAGGGGCCACCATTGCAGGGGGGTTTGAGCCAGGAGTTTGGGATCCCCAATTTGGCGACATCCTGGCCAGCCACGGCGACATCAGCCGCGGTCGGCAGCTCATCTGGGAACTGTTCCCTGGGCCGGGGGAGGATCTCACCTTCTACCTGTTCCACTACCACCAGGTGCATCCGGAAAACCCGGGCTCCCTCTTGGAGCTGTACGAAGACTTTTTCACCATCCTGCCGGAATACCGCCGCTGCGACCCGGAGCGCTTGCAGTGGAAAAAAGCCACCTTTGGCTACATCCCCGGACGCTTTGGCCAGCAGCCAGCTCCCCAAGAGCCCTTCGACCGCCTCCTTTTAATTGGGGATGCGGCAGCTCTGCAATCGCCCCTGAGCTTTACGGGGTTTGGATCCCTGGTGCGCAACTGCCCTCGCCTGTGCGATTTGCTGGACACAGCCTTGCGCCATAATCTCCTCAAAGCCGCCGACCTAGCCCAGATCCGCGCCTACCAGGGCAACTCCGCCGTCACTTGGCTGTTTTCGCGGGGGATGATGGTGCCCACCGGCAAGGTGTTGCCGCCCGAGCGCATCAACGCCATCCTCAACAGCTTTTTCGGTATTCTCGCCACCGAGCCGCCTGAGGTGGTGGACGACTTTATCAAAGACCGGGCTGGCTGGCTGGCCTTTAACCGCATGGCTATCAAAGCGGCTCTGCAGAACCCGCGGCTGCTGCTGTGGATCTGGGAGGCAGTAGGAGCGGAAGGCTTTGCCCAGTGGCTACCTACCTACTTCAGCTACACCGGACTGGCTTTGCTCTCGGCCCTCCTGGGAAGTTGGTTTCCCAAGCTGGTGCGGCGCCTGCAGCCCTGGCTGGAGTCCCGCTACCCCCGCCTGTGGTTGCGCTGCCTGAGCTGGAGCTACACCCTCACCTACGGGGTAGGCCAGCCGCGCCTGGAGTTTCATCTCCCCGCTCCCAGCTCTCCTGCCGCGCAAAACCTGCAAAACCCAATACCGACCTGGATAGAAGAAAGGGCCTAGGCCGGAGACTTTCACCAAGCCGTTGTTTCCACCGTCTCTCTGGCGCCTCCAGGAAAGGCGGGCGTCAACTGTTTTGTCGGCAGAGTCAACTCACAAAAAATCTCGAGGAGTGCTGGCAGTCCTTGCTTTGGTTTGCTAGCAGTTTTCGGCCTTATCTGCACAAGATTGTTTGCCGCAGCAGCCGATTCCCAGGTAGTGGCCAGCGGCAAAAGAGCTGTGTCCACCTGCTCTTTACCTTGGCAATTGGCTCAAGTTGAGTATAATCAGTGCCTACCATCCACTAACCTTCAGGTTCAGGCCGAAGAGGGTTGGGAAGGGATCCCAACTTGAATCGGTCGAGGAGTTTCTGAACCTCTTTTTGCAAGGTCTCTATTTTGGCAAGAAAACTAGGACCAGATCCAATGGTTTATACTTTTGAAATCATCGGCATTGCCCCTGCCCTCGATTTTTTCTGGCAGCAGCAGGAGCTGGCAAAGCGGCCTTGTCGGGTAGAGTACCTGGGCACCCGCCCTTGCACCCTGGATGCGCTGCTGGGATCCTTGGAGGAGGTGCCGGCGCGGCGGGGCTGGGATTTGGATCAGCTAATCGAAGCGGTTATTCGCTTCTGGTGCAACAATCCCGACTTGGTCAGTTTGTGGCGGTCTCGCTTTCAGGATGCCGGAGAAGATGTCCTGCTGATCTCGCGGGTGGGGCCCATTCAATCCCTACAGCAGGAGTTTGAGTGGCTGCTCAACCAATGAGATCCCTAAACCGGGTAGGCTAAGGGCAGGATTGTTTCGTAACTACCCATGAGCGACACCGTTTTCAGCAAGATCATCCGCAGGGAGATCCCGGCCCAGATTGTCTACGAAGACGAGCGAGCCATCGCCTTCAAAGACATTGCTCCCCAGGCTCCTGTCCACATCTTGGTGGTGCCCAAGGAGCCTATCCCCGACATTGCCCAGGCCAAGCCCGAACACGAAGCGTTGCTAGGGCACCTGCTGCTGACGGCTCAGCGGGTGGCTGTTGAAGCTGGCCTAAGCAGAGGTTATCGCTTGGTCATCAACCAAGGAGAAGACGGGGGTCAAACCGTCTTTCACCTGCACATCCACGTTCTGGGCGGTCGGGCGATGGGCTGGCCGCCGGGCTAGCTTCGGGTTTTGCCGCCAAGTGGGGCCTCTACAGCTAGAATGCTGCCATTGAGGGTGGCTGGCAGGCGAGGTTTAGAGGCGATGGAGTGGCATGTTACCGATGCGGAAAGCCTGATGATCATCGACCAGGAGGTGGGCAAGCACGAGCTTTCCCCCGCCGAGTATGAGGTGGTTCGTCGAGTTATTTACGCTACTGCAGATTTCGAGTATCTCCACCTCATCCGTTTTGGCAACGAAGCCCTGCAGGCTGGGGCGGCGGCTTTGGCGGCGCGCACCACCATTGTGGTGGACGAGCCGATGGTGCAGGTAGGCATCGCGCGGGCCGTGCAGAACACCTTCTCCAACCCCATCTACTGCGGCAGCGAAGCTGTCACCCGCCCCCAGAGGGACAAGACCCGCTCTGCCTGGGGCCTGCAAACCCTAGCTCAGCGCTACCCTGAGGCAATCTTTGTCATTGGCCAATCCCAGACGGCTCTTTCCACCCTGGTGCAGTTGATCGCCGAGAAAGAGGTATCCCCTGCCCTGGTCATCGCGACGCCGGCTGGGTTTGTGGATGTGGTGAAAGCCAAGCAGGAGCTGGCCGATTCCATGGTGCCCCACATCCGCACTGAGGGACGGAAGGGCGGCCCTGCAGTGGCGGCGGCGGTCTTGGATGGCCTGCTGGATTTGGCTTGGCAGGCCTATGTGGGAGCCAGCAGCCCAAGCCCTACTGGCAAATCAGTTAGCGGATAGAGGGGAGCTCCGTTGATCTGATGATCTAAATGGTTCTGATCCAGATCACAGGCTTGGCAGGATCTCCGTCATGCTTCCCTCGGTCTGGCTTCGAGAAGATGGGAGCTACAGCCTGTTAAGGGCTCAAGGGGTACAATAGCAGCACTTAGCAAACCAA